>QNFN01000083.1 GCA_003645555.1 Gammaproteobacteria bacterium
ACACCGTCTTTCATCTGCTCAAGGATGCCCTTGTTGACCGCCGGGATGTAGTCCTTCGGCACCGCGCCGCCAGTAATCTTGTTCACAAATTCGTAACCTGCGCCCGGCTCCTGCGGCTCGAGCCGGATCCAGACATGACCGAACTGGCCACGGCCACCCGACTGGCGCACGAACTTGCCTTCCTGCTCGACACCCTTGCGAATGGTCTCACGATAGGCCACCTGCGGAGCACCGACGTTGGCCCCGACGCTGAACTCGCGCTTCATGCGCTCGACGATGATCTCGAGGTGCAACTCGCCCATACCGGAGATGATGGTCTGTCCCGACTCCTCGTCGGTACGAACGCGGAAGGAGGGATCCTCCTGCGCCAGCTTGGACAGCGCCAGGCCCATCTTCTCTTGGTCTGACTTGGTCTTCGGCTCGACCGCAACCGAGATCACCGGCTCCGGGAATTCCATCCGCTCGAGAGTGATCGGCTGGTCACGATCGCACAGGGTGTCACCGGTGGTGACGTCCTTGAGGCCAACTGCCGCGGCGATGTCGCCAGCACGCACTTCCTTGAGTTCCTCGCGGGAGTTGGCATGCATCTGCAGGATGCGGCCGACGCGCTCGCGCTTGCTCTTGACCGGGTTGTAGATGGTGTCACCGGACTTGAGCACCCCCGAGTAGACACGGAAAAAGGTCAGCGTGCCGACGTAGGGGTCGGTGGCGATCTTGAACGCCAGTGAGGCGAACGGGGCATCGTCATCCGACGGGCGCTCCCCTTCCTCATCATTATCGAGGATGCCGCGGATCGCCGGCACGTCGGTCGGCGAGGGCATGTAGTCGATAATGGCGTCGAGCATCGCCTGGACGCCCTTGTTCTTGAAGGCGCTGCCACACAGCGCCGGCACCACCTCGTTGGCCAGGGTGCGCAGACGCAACCCCTCCAGGATCTGATCATTGTTGAGGTCGCCTTCCTCGAGGTAGTGCTCCATCAGCTCTTCATTGCCCTCGGCGGCGGCCTCGATCATCTTTGCACGGTACTCGACGGCCTGGTCGGCGAGCTCGGCCGGGATCTCCTTCATCTCGAAGGCGACGCCCATGTTGGCCTCTTCCCAGTAGATCGCCTTCATCTTGATCAGGTCGATCACACCTTCGAAGTTCTCCTCGGCACCGATCGGCAACTGCACGGGCACCGGGTTGGCGCCGAGGCGATCCTTGATCTGGCCGACGACACGCAGGAAGTTGGCGCCCTGGCGGTCCATCTTGTTGACGAACGCCATGCGCGGCACGCCGTACTTGTTGCCCTGACGCCAGACCGTCTCCGACTGTGGCTCGACGCCGCCTACGGCACAGAATACGGCGCAGGCACCGTCGAGCACGCGCAGGGAGCGCTCCACCTCGATAGTGAAATCGACGTGCCCCGGGGTGTCGATGATGTTGATGCGGTGCTCGGGAAACTGCTGCTCCATCCCACTCCAATAGGTCGTGGTGGCAGCGGAAGTGATGGTGA
Source organism: Gammaproteobacteria bacterium (assembly GCA_003645555.1). Lineage (GTDB taxonomy): Bacteria > Pseudomonadota > Gammaproteobacteria > QNFN01 > QNFN01 > QNFN01. The sequence goes on from QNFN01000083.1 coordinate 1,496, forward strand.
TCCCGCGCTCCTGCTCCTGCTCCATCCAGTCCATCACCGCGGCGCCGTCATGCACCTCGCCGATCTTGTGCGAGACGCCGGTGTAAAACAGGACGCGCTCGGTCGTCGTCGTTTTACCGGCATCAATGTGCGCCATGATGCCGATATTGCGATAGCGCTCGATCGGGGTCTTGCGTGACACGACTGCTGGATCCTCAGACTGTAATAGAGCGCGCTGGGCTTACCAGCGGTAGTGAGCGAAGGCCTTGTTGGCCTCGGCCATACGGTGCGTGTCTTCGCGCTTCTTGACCGCGCTGCCGCGACCGTCGGCGGCATCGAGAATTTCTCCACCAAGACGCTGCGCCATGCTCTTCTCGCTGCGCTTGCGCGAGGCCTCGATCAGCCAGCGCATGGCCAGGGTGCCGCGGCGCTTCGGTCGCACCTCGACCGGCACCTGGTAGGTGGCGCCACCAACGCGGCGCGACTTGACCTCGACCACCGGGCTGATGTTCTCCAGCGCCTGGTCAAGCAACTCCAGCGACTCGGCTGACTTGTTGCGCTGCGCGACCTGGTCGAGCGCGCCATAGACGATACGCTCGGCGACCGCCTTCTTGCCGCTCTCCATGATCATGTTGATGAACTTGGCCAGCATCTCGCTGCCGTACTTCGGGTCCGGCAGGCTCTCGCGCTTGGTAGCTGTGCTTCTTCTAGACATGACCTATCAACTCTTCGGGCGCTTGGCGCCGTACTTCGACCGACCCTGGCGTCGCTTGTCGACGCCGGAGGTGTCGAGGCTGCCGCGGACGATGTGGTAACGGACACCCGGCAGGTCCTTGACGCGACCGCCGCGGATCAGCGCGACCGAGTGTTCCTGCAGATTGTGACCTTCGCCGCCGATGTAGCTGGAGACCTCGAAACCGTTGGTCAAGCGCACGCGCGCGACCTTGCGCAGAGCCGAATTCGGCTTCTTCGGGGTCGTGGTGTAGACGCGGGTGCAGACGCCACGCTTCTGCGGGCACGCCTCCAGCGCCGGCACGTTGCTCTTCTCGACCTTGCGCTTGCGCGGCTTGCGCACCAGCTGGTTGATCGTCGCCATGAATCGACTGCTCCTAAACCCTATAAAACAAACGACAGGCCGCTGCGTCGGGGCCTGCCGAGTGAGACGCGGAATTGTAGGCTCGGTCCCGCGGGCTGTCAAGCCGATATCGGGGCCATTTCGGAGGCCCGGCCGCCATCAGCGGCCGGGCCCGTTTTCAGCTCTCGGAAGCGTTCAATTCCCGCTTCAGCGCCTCTTCAAGGCCTTCGGTTGACGCCGGCTCCGATGCCTCCTGCTCGAGGTCCGCAAACTCCGGGTAGCGCTGCTTGCGCCGCGCCTCGTGGTAAGCGAGACCGGTCCCTGCCGGGATCAGGCGACCGACGATGACATTCTCTTTGAGACCGCGCAGATCGTCACGGATGCCGCGCACCGAGGCCTCGGTCAGGACCCGTGTAGTCTCCTGGAACGAGGCCGCTGATATGAACGACTCGGTGGCCAGCGAAGCCTTGGTGATGCCAAGCAACATCGGCGTGTACGTGGCCTCGTCCTTGCCTGCCTCGCGCAGCTTGTCGTTGTCCGCCAATAGCCGCGCCCGTTCGACCTGCTCACCCTTGATGAACCTGCTGTCGCCCGGATCGGTTATCTCGGCCTTGCGCAGCATCTGGCGAATGATCACCTCGATGTGCTTGTCGTTGATGCGCACTCCCTGCAGCCGGTAGACGTCCTGGATCTCCTTGACCAGGTATTCGGCCAGCGACTCGACACCCATCAGGCGCAGGACGTCGTGTGGCGTCGGCTCGCCGTCGGCGATGGTCTCGCCGCGCTCCACGTGCTCACCATCGAAGACATTGACGTGCCGCCATTTCGGAATCAGCTCTTCGTGCTGCTCGCCATCGGCCTCGGTAATGATCAACCGCTGCTTGCCCTTGGTGTCCTTGCCAAAGCTGATGGTGCCGGAGGTCTCGGCGAGGATTGCCGGCTCCTTCGGCTTGCGCGCCTCGAACAGGTCAGCCACGCGCGGCAGACCGCCGGTGATGTCGCGGGTCTTCGAGGACTCTTGCGGGATACGCGCCAGGGCGTCACCGACACCCACGTTGGCTCCGTCCTCGACGCTGACGATGGCCCCCGCGGGAAGATAGTAGTGGGCGGGAATCTGGGTGCCGGCGATATTGAGGTCGTTACCGTCCTTGTCAACCAGCTTGACCATCGGCCGCAGATCCTTGCCTGCGATACCACGCTGCTTGGGCTCGGTGATCACCAGCGAGGTCAGGCCGGTAATATCGTCAGTCTGCTGGACCGCGCTGATCCCGTCGACAAAATCGTGGTAGGTCAGGCGACCGGCCACTTCGGTAATCACCGGGTGGGTGTGTGGATCCCAGGTGACGACGATGTCGCCCGTCTCGACGGCATCCTCGTCAGCGACATTCAACACCGCGCCGTAGGGCAGCTTGTAGCGCTCACGCTCGCGGCCGAGTTCGTCGATGACACTCAGCTCACCGGAACGGGAGACCGCGACCAGCTTGCCAGTCGCCGCCTGCGTGACCGTCTTCAGGTTATGCAGGCGAATGTGGCCCTTGGACTTGACCTGCACGTTGTTCGCCGCCGCGGCACGTGACGCCGCGCCACCGATGTGGAACGTACGCATGGTCAGCTGGGTGCCGGGCTCTCCGATCGACTGCGCCGCGATGACGCCGACCGCCTCACCCATGTTGACCGTCAAGCCACGCGCCAGGTCACGACCGTAGCAGGTGCCACAGACGCCGAAGCGGCTGTCGCAGGTGAGCGGTGAGCGGACCTTGATGTAGTCGACGCCGAGTTCCTCGATGCTCAGCACCATGGCCTCGTCGATCATGGTGCCAGCCTCGATCAGGGCCTTCTTGGTGCCCGGTCTGAGCACATCCTCGACCACGACCCGGCCAAGCACGCGCTCGCCAAGCCGCTCGACCACTTCACCACCTTCGACGATCGGCACCATACTCAGGCCGTTGCGGGTACCGCAATCTTCCTCGAGCACGACCATGTCCTGGGCGACATCGACCAGGCGCCTGGTCAGGTAACCCGAGTTGGCGGTCTTGAGCGCGGTATCGGCGAGACCCTTGCGTGCGCCGTGCGTCGAGATGAAGTACTGCAGGACGTCGAGGCCCTCACGGAAGTTCGCGGTGATCGGCGTCTCGATGAACGAGCCGTCCGGCTTGGCCATCAGGCCACGCATTCCGGCCAGCTGGCGAATCTGGGCGGCGGAGCCACGCGCCCCGGAGTCGGCCATCATGAAGATCGAGTTGAACGATTTCTGCTTGACCGTCTGGCCTTCGGCATCGGTCACATCTTCGGTACCAAGCTTGTCCATCATCGCCTTGGCCACGCTGTCGTTGGTGCGCGACCAGATATCGACCACCTTGTTGTAGCGCTCACCGTTGGTGACCAGGCCCGAGGAGTACTGGTCCTCGATCTCCTTCACCTCGTGCTCGGCCTTGCTCAGGATGCCGCCCTTCTCATGCGGTACGACCATGTCGTTGATGCCGATGGAAATGCCCGCTTGGGTGGCGTGCTGGAAACCGGTGTACATCAGCTTGTCGGCAAAAACGACGGTCGCTTTCAGGCCCAGCCGGCGATAGCAAAGGTTGACCAGGTTGGAGATCTCCTTCTTGGTCAGGTCGCGGTTGAGCACGTCAAATTCGAGACCGGCGGGAAGGATCTCGCCGAGCAGCGCACGACCCACGGTGGTGTCGATCACCGAGGTACGCGACTCAAGCTCATCGGCATCGTTGAACACCTGCTCGGTGATACGCACCTTGATCCGCGCCTGCAGGTGGACATGGCCACCCTGGAAGGCGCGTTGCACCTCGTGCAGGTCGGCAAAAGCCATCCCTTCACCCGGGGCGTTCACCTGCTCGCGGCTCATGTAGTAGAGCCCGAGCACGACGTCCTGGGTCGGTACGATGATCGGCTCGCCGTTGGCCGGCGACAGGATGTTGTTCGAAGACAGCATCAGCGTACGCGCCTCAAGCTGTGCCTCGAGCGATAGCGGCACGTGCACCGCCATCTGGTCGCCGTCGAAATCGGCGTTGAACGCGGTGCAGACCAGCGGGTGGAGCTGGATCGCCTTACCCTCGATCAGCACCGGCTCGAAGGCCTGGATGCCGAGGCGGTGCAGGGTCGGGGCACGGTTGAGCATGATCGGGTGCTCGCGGATCACTTCCTCGAGGATGTCCCAGACCTCCGGGCCCTCACGCTCGACCATTTTCTTGGCCGCCTTGATGGTGGTGGCCAGCGCACGCAGCTGCAGCTTGCTGAAGATAAACGGCTTGAACAGCTCCAGGGCCATGCGCTTGGGCAGGCCGCACTGGTGCAGTTTCAGCGTCGGGCCAACGACGATGACCGAACGGCCAGAGTAGTCGACGCGCTTGCCGAGCAGGTTCTGGCGGAAGCGCCCCTGCTTGCCCTTGATCATGTCGGCCAGCGACTTCAGCGGCCGCTTGTTGGTGCCGGTGATGGCACGGCCGCGACGGCCATTGTCGAGCAGGGCGTCGACCGACTCCTGCAACATGCGCTTTTCGTTGCGCACGATGATGTCGGGGGCGTTGAGCTCGAGCAGCCGCTTGAGGCGGTTGTTGCGGTTGATCACCCGGCGGTAGAGGTCGTTGAGATCCGAGGTGGCGAAGCGACCGCCGTCGAGTGGCACCAGCGGACGCAGTTCCGGCGGCAGCACCGGCAACACCGTCATGATCATCCACTCAGGCTTGTTCCCCGACTCGGTGAACGCCTCGACCAGCTTCAGCCGCTTGGTGAACTTTTTCAGTTTGGCCTCGGAGTTGGTCGCGGTGATCTCCTCGCGCAGCTTCAACGCCTCGGTATTGAGATCGATGCTCTTGAGCAACTCGCGTACCGCCTCGGCGCCCATGCGTGCATCGAACTCGTCACCATGCTCCTCGATCGCCTCGAGATAGGCCTCGTCGTTGAGAAGCTGGCCGCGTTCGAGCAGCGTCAGGCCCGGGTCGATGACCACGAAGGCCTCGAAATAGAGCACCCGCTCGATATCGCGCAGGGTCATGTCGAGCATCAGGCCGATGCGCGACGGCAGCGACTTCAGGTACCAGATGTGGGCCACCGGGCTGGCCAGTTCTACGTGGCCCATGCGCTCACGGCGCACCTTGGCCAGGGTCACTTCGACGCCGCACTTCTCGCACACCACGCCGCGGTGCTTGAGGCGCTTGTACTTGCCGCACAGGCACTCGTAATCGGTCGTCGGACCGAAAATCTTGGCGCAGAACAGCCCGTCACGCTCCGGCTTGAAGGTGCGGTAGTTGATCGTTTCCGGCTTCTTGACCTCGCCGTACGACCAGGAGTGGATCATCTCGGGGGAGGCAAGACCGATGCGGATGGCATCGAAGTCCTCGAGCTGCCCCTGGTTCTTGAGAAGGTTCAGTAAGTCTTTCAAGGTTTTCTCTCCTGCTCGTGTTCGGGTATCGCTACGGGCGCGGGGCGGGACGTCAGTCCTGCTCCAACTCGATGTTGATCCCCAGAGCGCGGATCTCCTTAAGCAGCACGTTGAACGACTCCGGCATGCCGGCGTCCATGCGATGATCGCCATCGACGATGTTCTTGTACATGCGGGTGCGACCCTGCACGTCGTCCGATTTCACCGTCAACATCTCCTGCAGCGTATAGGAGGCGCCGTAGGCCTCGAGGGCCCACACCTCCATTTCTCCAAAGCGCTGGCCGCCGAACTGCGCCTTGCCGCCGAGCGGCTGCTGCGTGACCAGACTGTACGGGCCGGTCGAGCGGGCATGCACCTTGTCGTCGACCAGGTGGTTGAGCTTGAGCATGTGCATGTAGCCAACCGTGACCGGCCGGTCGAACGTGTCGCCGGTACGGCCGTCGGTAAGCACCGCCTGACCGGTCTCGGGCAGACCGGCGGGCTTCAGCAGTCCCTTGATCTCGGCCTCGGTGGCGCCATCAAAGACCGGGGTAGCCATCGGCACGCCGTTGCGCAGGTTACGGCAAAGCCCCAGCACCTCGCCATCGGTCAGGCTGTCGATATCGACTGAGCGCCCGCCACT
>QNFN01000084.1 GCA_003645555.1 Gammaproteobacteria bacterium
CACGAGCGGGGTTCCCTTCGGGCCAGTCCACAAGCCGCGTTGGCGGCGTTGCGCTCGCTGGCATTGGCTACGGCCAGTCCTGCGCTCACGCGCCTGGCCAACCCGGCTTGTGAACTGGCTGAGAGTTACAGAACTTCCCGCATGGCCCACTAGCACGCGACCGCTGTCATTTAAGGCACCTCAGGTCGCGTCATGAACTCGAAACCAGTGCCCGGAATACCCGGCTTTGCCGTAGCAAATCTTTGCCATAATAACCTGATATATGTACGCTTTGCACCGCAAGCCTGGGCGCTGTGAATCAACATCTGGTGACTTGGCCAAGAGTTGATCGGAGGCCTCTCAGCGCTCCGCGGCAGCTGGTTTGCTGACCAGGACCAGGCGCTCGCATATGATGTACACCTTCGGTGCTGACAACGGGTCGGCGACCACGTGGATCGAGGTCATTTCCATCCCGTGGGCTTGTCTGCGCAGGCCGGCAAAACTTGACCCAATAGTGTGGTCAATGTAATCATAAACCCGACCAAAACACTTGGATTTAGACGCTCTCTATCTAATGAGCGAATTATTATATAATATCAAAGGCTTGCTATGAACACCGCGACCGACCCATACGACGCGCTGGTCAACCGGGAGTACAAGGAAGGCTTTGTCACCGAGATCGAGTCGGAGACCCTGCCGCCTGGCCTGGATGAGGACGTGGTCCGCCAGATTTCGGCCAAGAAGAAGGAGCCCGAGTTCCTCCTCAACTGGCGTCTCGAGGCCTTCCGTAAGTGGCTGACCATGACCGAGCCTCATTGGGCGTCGGTCCACCACAAGCCGATCGACTACCAGGCACTCAGTTACTACTCGGCGCCGAAGTCCGACGCTGACCGGCCGAAGAGCCTCGACGAGGTCGATCCCGAGCTGCTGCGTACCTACGAAAAACTCGGCATCCCGTTGCTCGAGCAGGAGATGCTCGCCGGGGTTGCCGTCGATGCGGTGTTCGACAGTGTCTCGGTCGCGACCACCTTCAAGAAGAGCCTGGCCGAGAAGGGGATCATCTTCGGCTCGTTCTCCGATGCGGTGCAGAGCCACCCGGAGCTGATCGAGCAGTACCTCGGCAGCGTGGTGCCGGTCGCGGACAATTTCTTCGCCGCGCTCAACTCCGCGGTGTTCAGCGACGGCTCCTTCTGTTACGTGCCCAAGGGGGTGCGCTGCCCGATGGAGCTTTCCACCTACTTCCGCATCAACGCCGCCAACACCGGGCAGTTCGAGCGCACGCTGCTGATCGCCGACGAGGGCAGCTACGTCAGCTATCTCGAAGGTTGTACCGCTCCGCAACGCGACGAAAACCAGCTGCACGCGGCGGTCGTCGAGCTGGTTGCTCTGGCCGATGCCGAGATCAAGTACTCGACGGTGCAGAACTGGTACCCGGGCGACAAGGACGGCAAGGGCGGCATCTACAACTTCGTCACCAAGCGCGGCGACTGCCGCGGCGACCGCTCGAAGATCTCCTGGACCCAGGTCGAGACCGGTTCGGCGATCACCTGGAAGTACCCGAGCTGCGTGCTGCGCGGCAACGACAGCATCGGCGAGTTCTACTCGGTGGCGCTGACCAACAACTACCAGCAGGCCGACACCGGCACCAAGATGATCCACCTCGGTCGCAACACGTCGAGCACCATCATCTCCAAGGGCATCTCCGCCGGCCGTGGCCACAATGCCTACCGCGGCCTGGTCAAGATCGGCAAGGGTGCCGACCACGCGCGCAACTACACCCAGTGCGACTCGCTGCTGATCGGCGACCGCTGCTCGGCCCACACCTTCCCGTACATCGAGGTACAGAACCCGAGTGCCAACGTCGAGCACGAAGCGACCACCTCGAAGATCAGCGACGACCAGATGTTCTACTGCCTGCAGCGCGGGCTCTCCGCCGAGGACGCGGTGTCGATGATCGTCAACGGCTTTTGCAAGGAAGTGTTCCGCGAGTTGCCGATGGAATTCGCCGTCGCGGCGCAGAAATTGCTCGGCATCAGCCTTGAGGGCAGCGTCGGCTGACGCCCGGACCAACCTGATTCAACGACTTCTGGAAACCAACATGCTGGAAATTCGCAACCTCTGTGTCGAGACCGATGGCAAGGCCATCCTCAAGGGCATCAATCTCAGCGTCAAAGCGGGTGAAGTGCACGCCATCATGGGGCCGAACGGCTCCGGCAAGAGCACGCTGGCCCATATCCTCGCCGGTCGTGACGGCTACGAGGTGACGGCAGGCGAGGTCATCTACCAGGGCTATGATCTGCTCGACAAGGCGCCCGAGGAGCGGGCTCGCGACGGGATTTTTCTCGCCTTCCAGTACCCGGTTGAGATCCCCGGGGTGAGCAACATCTACCTGCTCAAGGCCGCGCTGAATGCGGTGCGTCAGCAGCGCGGTGAAGACGAGCTCGATGCCATGGACTTCATGGTGCTGGTGCGCGACAAGCTGAAGCTGGTCGCGATGGATGAGGCATTCCTGTCCCGCGCCGTCAATTACGGTTTCTCCGGTGGCGAGAAGAAGCGCAACGAGATCCTGCAGATGGCGGTGCTCGAGCCGCGGCTGGCGATCCTCGACGAGACCGATTCGGGGCTCGATATCGATGCGTTGCGAATCGTCGCCGGCGGCGTCAACAGCCTGCGCAGCCCGGAACGGGCGATGATCCTGGTGACCCACTACCAGCGGCTGCTCGACTACATCGTGCCGGATTTCGTCCACGTGCTCGCCAATGGCCGGATCGCCCGTTCCGGTGGCCGCGAGCTGGCCCTTGAGCTCGAGGAAAAGGGCTACAGCTGGATCCAGGAAGGCGGGACGGCGACCGCCGCCGAGGCACGGCCGTGAGCGAAAGCGCATCCAGCCAGTTCGTCAGTGGCTTCGCCGCGGCCCAGCCGGTGCTGCCCGGCGCCGCCGGCACCTGGGTTGCCGAGTTGCGCCGTACCGGGATCGACCGCTTTGCCACGCTCGGCCTGCCGACCACCCGCCACGAGGCCTGGAAGTACACCCGGCTGACTGCGTTGGAGCGGCGCACGTTCGCGCTCCCGGAGGCCGCGGCTGACGTTCCCGAGCTGGACGGCGTGCAGCTCGCCGGCGCCTATCGCATGGTCTTCGTCAACGGCCGTTTCCGTGCCGACCTGTCGGATATCGACCGCCTGCCTGCCGGCGCGCGCATCGCTTCGCTGGCCACGGCGCTGGAGGAGGGTGACCCGGCGCTGCAGGCGGTATTCGCGGCCACGGCCGAGGAAGAGGACCCGTTTGTCGCGCTCAACACCGCCTACATGGGCGATGGCGTGCTCATCGACCTGGCCGACGATTGCGTTCTGGATGCGCCACTGCAACTGCTGTTCGTCGCCGGTGCCGGCGAGGACTACGTCACCCATGTTCGCAACATCGTCGTGGCCGGGGCCCACAGCCAGGCGACGCTGGTCGAGGCCTACGTCGCACCCGATGGCGGCAGCTACTTCACCAACACCTGCACCGACCTGTCTCTCGCCCCCGGTGCACGCATCGACCATGTCCGCCTGCAGGACGAGGACCAGAGCGCTTTTCATATCGGCCGCGTGCGTGCCGATATCGGTCGTGATGCCGGTTACCGCTCGCAGGTCTTCAGCCTCGGCGCCCAGCTCAGCCGGGTCGACATCAACGTGCGCCTGGCCACCGGGGCCGAGTGCGATCTCGACGGCCTCTATCTGGCCAGCAAACGCCAGCACGTCGACCACCAGACACGGGTCGACCATGCTGAGCCGCATGCGCGCAGCAGCGAGTTGTACAAGGGCATCCTCGACGATGCCGCACGCGCCGTGTTCAGCGGCACTGTGGTGGTGCGCGAGGATGCGCAAAAGACCGACGCCACGCAGATGAACCGCAACCTGCTGTTGTCGCCCCGTGCCGAGATCGACACCCGACCGCAGCTGGTGATCTACGCCGACGACGTCAAGTGTGCGCACGGTGCCACCGTCGGCCAGCTCGACCCGGTGGAGATGTTCTACCTGCGCTCGCGCGGCCTCGACGAGATCGAGGCACGCCAGCTGCTGATCCACGGATTTGCCAACGACCTGGTCGACCGGGTGGCCAACGATGCCGTGCGGGACTTCGTCTATCGCAGGCTTGATGCCCGGTTGCCCGGGCGCATGATCGCCACCGAGGCGCCCGCATGAACGCGGCACCGCAGGCGGTCGCGGCCACGGCCGGGTTCGACGTCGAGCGGTTGCGTGCCGACTTCCCGATCCTGCAGCAGGAGATTAACGGCAAGCCGCTGGTCTATCTCGACAACGGGGCCTCGACACAGAAGCCGCAGGCGGTGATCGACGCCGTCAGCAATTTCTACGCTCACGATTACGCCAATATCCACCGTGGCGTACACACCCTGAGCGAGCGGGCGACGGCCGCCTACGAGGGGGCACGCGACCGGGTGCAGCGTTTTCTCAATGCTGCCGACCGGCGCGAAATCATCTTCACCAGCGGCACCACCGAGGCGATCAACCTGGTGGCGCAGAGCTTTGGTGGCCAGAAGATCGGCCAGGGCGACGAAATCATCCTGACCGGGATGGAGCACCACTCCAACATCGTGCCGTGGCAACTGCTCGCCGAGCGGGTCGGGGCGACCATCAAGGTAGTGCCGATCACCGACGACGGCGCGCTCGACCTCGATGCCTACACGTCCCTGTTCGGACCGCGTACCCGCCTGGTCAGCCTGGTCCATGTCTCCAACGCCCTCGGCACGGTCAACCCGGTGCAGGCGATGGTCGAGACCGCCCACGCCCACGACGTGCCGGTACTGCTCGACGGTGCCCAGGCGGTGGCCCACACGCCGGTCGACGTGCAGGCGCTGGGCTGCGATTTCTACGCCTTTTCCGGTCACAAGATCTATGGACCGAGTGGTATCGGCGTGCTCTACGGCCGGCGCGAACTGCTCGAGGCAATGCCACCGTGGCAGGGTGGTGGCGACATGATCACCACGGTGGCCTTCGAAGGCTCGACCTACGCCGCGCCGCCGTACCGTTTCGAGGCCGGCACACCGCATATCGCCGGCGTCGTCGGCCTGGCCGCCGCACTCGACTATGTCGATGCCGTCGGCCTGCCGTCGATCGCTGCCTACGAGCACGACCTGCTCGACTACGCCACGACCGCCGTGGGCGAACTGCCTGGCCTGCGGCTGATCGGCACCGCGCCGGAGAAGGCCGCGATCCTGTCGTTCGTGTTCGACGGTATCCACCCTCACGACATCGGCACCGTGCTCGATTTCGAGGGCATCGCCATCCGCGCCGGCCACCACTGCGCGATGCCGGTGATGACCCGCTTCGGGGTCGCCGCGACCGCGCGCGCCTCGTTCGGGATCTACAACACCCGGGCCGAGGTCGATACCCTGGTGCAGGGCCTGGGCAAGGTCCGGGAGATGTTCAGCTGATGTCGGATCTGCGCGAACTCTACCAGGAGGTGATCCTCGATCACGGGCGCAAGCCACGCAATTTCGGCCCGCTAGAGGAGGCCAACCGCCATGCCGATGGCTACAACCCGCTGTGCGGTGACCAGGTCCAGGTCCACCTGCATGTCGAGGACGGCATCGTCCGCGCGGTCCGTTTCGAGGGTGCCGGGTGCGCCATTTCGACGGCTTCGGCCTCGTTGATGACCCAGGCCATGACCGGCAAGCCGGAGAGCGATGCCAAGGCGTTGTTCGAGGAGTTTCATCAACTGGTCGTTGGTGACGGCCACTGCGGTGAGCGCCTCGGCAAGCTGGTGGTGTTCGCCGGCGTCCGCGAGTACCCGTCGCGAGTGAAGTGCGCGACACTCGCCTGGCACACCCTTCAGGCGGCCCTCGACGACGATGGCCGGGAGGTGACAACAGAATGAACCAGTCAACGGATCCTGCAGGCATGGCTACGCCAGCTACGGTCGACGCGGCCTCGACGCCTGCCGAGCAGGCACCGGCCGTCAACACGGCCGAACTGCAAGAGCGCGTCATCGATGCCCTGCGCGAGGTCTACGATCCCGAGTTGCCGGTCAACATCTACGATCTTGGCCTGATCTATACCTGCGAAATCGACGAGCAGGGCCGTGCCGTCGTGGAGATGACCCTGACCGCACCGGGCTGCCCGGTGGCGCAGACTTTCCCGTACGCGGTCGAGTGCGCGGTGCGTGCCGTACCCGGGGTGACCCAGGCCCATGTCGAACTGGTCTGGGAACCGCCGTGGACCCAGGAACTGATGAGCGAGACCGCCCGGCTGCAGCTCGGATTTTTCTGACAACAGTTATGGCGGACGACTGGATCGACGTCGCCCCGGCCGACGAATTTACCCCCGGAAACTGGCACGTCGTCGATAGCGGCGGCACCCAGATCGCCGTGTTCAACGTCGCTGGCAACTACTACGCCGTCGAGGACATTTGCACCCACGACGGTGGTGAACTTGCCGGCGGCGATATCGAGGGCACCGAGGTGGTCTGCCCACGCCACGGTGCGCACTTCTGCCTGCGTACCGGCAGCGCGCTGACGCCACCCGCCTACGACCCCATCGACGTCTTTCCGACCCGAATCGAGGGCGGCATGGTCCAGGTGCGCGACGACCGCTGGGACTGATTCCCGAGCACGGCATCCCGGGTCGGTATACTCGCCCCGGCGGTACAATGTCGCCGCCAGGGAAACTACCATGCCTTTTCCGAGAATCGCGGCCGGTCACATGCCGGTCCTGCTGGCCGTCCTGCTGCTTGCCGGCTGTGCCTCGACTCCGCCACCACCACCCGATCCGCTGATCGGAAAAATCGTCGTGGGCACGAGTGGCGCGGAACTCGATCGCGACACCCTGTTCGCACGCATGGCCGCCGCCGATGTCGTCTACCTCGGTGAAGTGCACGACAATCCGCACCACCAGGCACGTCAGCGCGATGCGGTCGAGGGCCTGCTCGCGGCGGGGCTCACCCCGACGCTGGCGATCGAGTTTTTTGGCAGTGAACAGACTGGCTGGCTGATGGATTACACCCAGCCGAAGGAACATGGCCAGATGGCGCGCCCCGGTCCTGTCTCGGAGCGCATCCTGCGCCGCCGCGTCGGTTGGGATGGCGACGGTGACGACCGCTGGGAGCGCTATGGACCGCTGCTAGAGATCGCCCGTGAGAACCGCCTGCCGACACTCGGTATCGATCTGCCGCCGGCATTGCGGCTGCGGCTGCAACGGGTTGGCCGTGACGGTCTGTCGCCGGCCGAACTCGCCCAGCTACCGCCGACGACAGCCGATTCCGAAGCCTATGCAGGGCTGATGCTTGACCGCCTCGGTCAGGCCCACTGCGGCTACGGTTCGCCCGAAAGCACCGCCCGTCTTTACGATACCTGGCGTGCGCGCAACGACACCATGGCCACCGCGATCGTGGCGGCCCTCGCCGACATCGATCACCGCCCGACCGTGGTCATCGTCGGTGCCGGCCATGTCGAGCATGGCCAGAGCCTGGTGCGTCGGGTTGCCGAACTGCGCCCTGGGACGAGCCAGCTCACCAACGGCTTGCGCCCGGTCACGGCAGAGCCGCGGCAGCGGGCGGATCATCTCGTGCCGACCGTGCAGGGCG
>QNFN01000085.1 GCA_003645555.1 Gammaproteobacteria bacterium
CCAGCACCGCCGCCGTCGGCAGGTATCGGTAGAGCGCCGCCCCGACCCCCACCGCAAGCAGGTTGAGGACCAGGAAGGCGCTGAACACGCCGGCCACCACCGGGCGCACCGGGTAACGATGGGCCAGGGTCATGGTCATCAGTTGGGTCTTGTCGCCGAGCTCGGCGAGGAACAGCAGGACGAAGGCGGAACCGACAGCAGCAAGATCCATAGACTGGGAAACCTGGTTGAATTAGGTGACGAAGCGCGGTCCTACGACCGCGTGCGCCCGCCGAACAGGCCGTCAGCGAGCAGCAGGATGACACCGCAGGTGATCGCACTGTCGGCAATGTTGAATGCCGGCCAGTGCCAGCCGCCGGCATGCAGGTCGATAAAGTCGATCACGTAACCGTAGGCGACCCGATCGACCAGGTTGCCCAGCGCACCGCTGAGTACCAGCACCAACGCGATACCGAGCAGGCGTGCCGTACGCGGCAGGCGCCAGATCCAGGCTGCCAGCACCAAACTGACCACCGTACTCAGGCCAATGAAGAAAAGCCGCTGCCAACCACCAGCATCGGCCAGGAAACTGAACGCCGCACCCGGATTGTGGACCAGGGTCAGGTTGAAAAATGGCAACAGCGCTACCGGCATGCCGTAATCGAGTGCGGACGCAGCCCAGAGCTTGGTCGCCTGGTCGAGAGCCAGTACCAGCAGTACCAACGCGAACCGCCCACCGATACCGTTCATGGTCTGTGTCCGTCAGGCGTGACGCCGCGTCTCGCCGTCGCCAAAGGCGTTGACGACACAGCGTCCGCAGAGTTCCGAATGGGCCGGATCGCTACCGATATCGGGTCGGTGGTGCCAGCAGCGCGGGCACTTGGCGTGGTCGGAGCGGGTTACCGTCACCGCCCAGCGGTAGGACTCGCCACCTCCGACTCCCCAGTTCATCTCGGCCGACCCTTCGGGCAAGGTGGCATCGACTTCGATCGTCACCAGCGACGCCGCCGAGGTGATCAAGACAAAACGCAGTTCATCTCCCAGCGCCACGAGATCGGCGTGCTGGCCGTGATCGGCGTCACTGGCGAGACGAACATGAATGGTCACCTCGGCATCGAGCGAGCCACCGATGGTGCCCGCCTGGCGTGCCGCCTCGAGGTGATCGTTGACCGCGTCGCGCAGCGCGGTCAGCGTCTGCCAACGGGCCATGAACGGGGCCACGTCGGCAGCCGGGAGTACCTCCGGCAGTTCGTGCCAGGTCTCCAGGAAGATCGACTCACTGCGCTCGCCCGGGATGTGCTCCCAGATCTCGTCGGCGGTAAAGCTCAGCACCGGCGCCAACCAGCGGCTGAGCGCCTCGATGATGTGGTACATCGCGGTCTGTGCCGAACGTCGCGACGGACCGTCGGCCTTGGCCGTGTACTGCCGGTCCTTGATGATGTCTAGATAGAAGGCGCCCATGTCGACGCTGCAGAAATTGTGCACCTTCTGGTAGATCAGGTGGAACTCGAAAGTCTCGTAGGCACGGAGGATCTCGGCCTGCAGATCCCTGGCCCGCTGCAGGGCCCAGCGGTCGATATCGACCATGTCGGCCGGATCGACAGCGTCGACCGCCGGGTCGAAACCGTCCAGGTTGGCCAGCAGAAAACGCGACGTGTTACGGATACGCCGGTAGGCGTCAGCCATGCGCTTGAGGATCTCGTCGGAGACACTCATCTCGTTGCGGTAGTCGGTCGAGGCAACCCACAGGCGCAGGATGTCGGCGCCGAGCCTGTCCATCACCTGCTGTGGCGCGACCACGTTGCCAAGCGATTTCGACATCTTGCGGCCGTCGGCATCAACGGCAAAGCCGTGGGTCAGCACGCCCTTGTACGGCGCGGTGCCGTGCATGCCTACCGAGGTGAGCAGCGACGACTGGAACCAGCCACGGTGCTGGTCGGAGCCCTCAAGATAGAGATCGGCCGGGAAAGCCAGCTCGGGGCGCCGGCTGAGCACACTGAAGTGGGTGGTACCGGAGTCGAACCAGACGTCCATGGTGTCGTCGACCTTCCGGTACTCGGTGGCCTCGTCACCAAGCAGTTCGGCCGGGTCGAGATCGAACCAGGCGTCGATGCCGCCCTGCTCGACCCGCTCAGCCACCTGTTCGATCAGTTCAAGGCTGCGTGGGTGTGGCTCGCCACTCTCGAGGTGGACGAACAGCGTGATCGGAATACCCCAGCTGCGCTGGCGTGAAATGCACCAGTCAGGACGGTTACGAACCATGCCGTCGATCCGCGCCTGACCCCACTCCGGGTGCCAGCTGACCTCGTCGATCGACTTCAGTGCCTGCGTGCGCAGGCCGTTGCCGTCCATGGTGATGAACCACTGCGGCGTGGCGCGGAAGATGATTGGCGTCTTGTGGCGCCAGCAGTGCGGGTAACTGTGCTCGAGCGGTGCGACGTGCAGCAGGTTGCCGCGCTCGCGCAGCACCTCGACGACACGGTCGTTGGCCTTGAAAACATGCAGGCCGGCGAACAGTTCCGTGTCAGGCAGGAAGCAACCGTTGTCACCCACCGGGTGGTCGACCGGCAGACCGTAGTGCTGGCCGACGATGTAATCCTCGAGGCCATGGCCCGGAGCGGTATGCACGGCGCCGGTGCCGGCCTCCAGTGTGACGTGATCACCGAGAATCACCGGCACATCGCGGTCATAAAACGGGTGGCGGACACGCTGCCCCTCGAGGGCCGCACCCTTGGCTCGTGCGACCACGCGACCGCCGTCGATGCCGGCACGGGCCAGCACGTCCTGCCACAGCGCCTCGGCCAGCAGCAGCCGCTCACCGCCGCCTTCGACCAGCACGTAGTCGAGCGTGGGATGGAGCGCGACCGCCTCGTTGGCCGGCAGCGTCCACGGCGTGGTGGTCCAGATCACTACCGACACCGGCCCGCTGCCACCACCGTCGACGGCCTCCATCTGCGCCAGCAGCGCGTCGTCATCGACGGATGGGAAACGGACGTCGATTGCCGGCGAGCGCTTGTCGGCATGCTCGACCTCGGCCTCGGCCAGTGCCGACCGGCAGTCGGTACACCAGTGGACCGGCTTGTAGCCGCGGATAATGTGACCGTTGGCGTAGACCTGCCCAAGCGCACGGATGATGTCGGCCTCGGTGGCGAAGTCCATGGTCAGGTACGGGTGCTCCCAGTCACCGAGCACACCGAGACGCTGGAAATCAGCGCGCTGGCCGTCGACCTGCTTGGCAGCGAAATCACGGCACGCCTGACGAAAGGTACGCGCGTCGACCTTGTCACCGACACGACCGAGGCGCTTCTCGACCTGATGCTCGATCGGCAGGCCGTGGCAATCCCAGCCCGGCACGTAGGGGACGTTGTAACCGTCGAGCGCACGCGACTTATTGATGATGTCCTTGAGTACCTTGTTGACGGCGTGGCCGATATGGATGGTGCCGTTGGCGTAAGGCGGACCGTCGTGGAGCACGTATTTCGGTCGCCCTTGCTGCACTTCCTGCATGCGCTGGAACAGGTCGAACTCCTGCCAGCGCTGCAGCCGCTCGGGCTCGCGCTTGGGCAGGTTGCCGCGCATCGGAAAGTCGGTACGCGGCAGGTTCAGGGTCTCTTTGTAATCGGCCATCTTCGATCCAGTCGTAGTTTCGTTTATCTGTTCGTTCAGCCCGCACCCGGAAGCTGCGAGACCTGGTCCTGAAGTTCATCAAGGACATGACGAGCCGCAGTACAGTCCGCCGTGATCTGTGCCTTGAGCGCATCGACCGAGTCGAAACGCTGTTCGTCGCGCAGCTTGGCGCGGAAGTCGACCCGCAGCTGGTGGCGATAGATGTCCCTGTTGAAATCAAACAGGTACACCTCGAGCCGTGCCTCGTTGTCACCGAAAGTCGGTTGCCGTCCGACATTCGCCACCCCGGGCCAGAGCCCATCGGCCACACCGGCGACCTGCACCGCGTAGACTCCGCGCACCGGCACCACCTTGTGCCAGGTGTCGATATTGGCGGTCGGAAAACCGATCGTCCGCCCACGCTTGTCACCATGGCGCACCGCGCCAAAAATCGCATACGGCCGCCCGAGGAGCATCTCCGCCGCCATCAGGTCGTCCGCCTCGAGCGCCGCCCGGATACGCGTACTGCTGACCCGCTCGCTTTCATCGAGGAAAGTCGGCGTGGCACTGACATCGAAACCGTGCTCCTTGCCGAGCCGTTTGAGCAGGGCGAAATTTCCCTTGCCACCGGCGCCGAAACGAAAATCGTCGCCGACGATCAAGTGACGAATACCGAGTCCGTTCACCAGGATTTCGTTGACGAAAGCCTCGGCCTCGGTCTTTGCCAGCCGATCGCCAAACGGCAGGCAAAGCACCCGCTCGATGCCGATTCGTTCGAAGGCGTGCAGCTTACCGCGCAACCGGGTCAACCGGGGTGGCGCCCTCTCCGGAGCGAAGTACTCCAGCGGCTGCGGCTCGAAGGTGATCACCACCGCCGGCACACCAAGCGCACGGGCGCGTCCGAGCAGTTCACCAAGCACCGCCTGATGGCCACGGTGGACGCCATCGAAATTGCCGATGGTCGCTACGCAGCCCCGGTCTGAGGGGCGCAAATTCACCCGTCCGCGTATCAGTTCCATGTTCCGCGCGGGGCCTGGCCACCAGTGCCTTCAGCCCTGCCCAAAAACGAGTGAGTATAGGGAATCGGTGGGGCTACGGCCATGACGGCTCATTCATTGGCCTGCCTCGCGCACTCCTGGCGCAGCCAGCAGGTCGCGTGGCCGCAAGCCGGCGATCAGCAGGATGACAAAGTAGAGCCCCGCCCCGGCCACGATCCAGCCCAGCAAGTGCCAGGCACGGGTCAGGCCATCCCAGTCAAGCCAGGTAGTGAGATCGCCGGCTCCCCACCAGAGCAGCCCGGCAAGCAGGCCGTTGGCGACCACCACCCGCACGAACAGCAGCGGCCAACCCGGCTGCGGGTCGCAGACACCGGCGCGCCGCAGCCCACGGTAGAGCAGCCCGGCGTTGACGAACGCCGCAATCGAGGTAGCCAGGGCGAGCCCGGCATGGGCCAACGACCAGACCAGCACCAGGTTCATGACGACGTTGGTCGCCATCGCCACCAAGCCGATCTTGACCGGGGTCCGGGTGTCCTGGCGCGCGAAGTAGCCCGGGGCAAGAACCTTCACCAGGATGAAGCCAAGCAGGCCGGCCGAGTAGGCCATCAGGCTGCGCGCAGCCATGTCAACATCGTGTGCACTGAAGGCGTCGTACTGGAACAATGTCGCCAAAATCGGGCCCGCGAGGATCATCAGCCCGACCGCGCACGGTGTCCCCAGCAGCAGCACCCAGCGCAGCGCCCAATCGAGTGTCCGAGAAAATGCCTCCGGATCGGTTTCGGCATGCCGCCGACTCAAGCTGGGCAGGATCACCGTCGCCAGAGCGATGCCGAACACGCCAAGCGGAAACTCGACCAGGCGGTCAGAGTAGTAGAGCCAGGAGACACTGCCGGCCACCAGGAACGACGCAATCAGGGTGTCGATCAGCAGGTTGATCTGGGTCACCGAGGCGCCGAACAGCGCCGGGCCCATCAGTTTCAAGATGCGGCGCACGCCTGGATCACGGAACGACGGCCGCGGTCGCGGCAGCAGACCGAGCCGGGCCAGAAACGGCAACTGGAAGGCAAGCTGAGCAATGCCAGCAACGAACACGCCCCAGGCCAGTGCGGTGATCGGCTCGGCCATGCGCGGTGCCAGCCACCAGGCCGCACCGAGCAGTGCAAGGTTGAGCAACACCGGCGTGAAGGCGGGCACGGCAAAGCGACCGTAGGCGTTGAGGATGCCGCCGGCACAGGCGGTCAGCGAGATGAACAGCAAGTAAGGGAAGGTGATGCGCAGCATGCCGGTAGCGAGATCGAAGCGACCGTCGTCACCGACAAAACCGGGTGCAAAAAGCATGATCAGCAGTGGCGCGGCGATCACCGCGATTGCGGTCAGGCCAAACAGCACCAGGCCGAGGGTGCCGGCAACGTGGTCGACCAGGGCCTTGACCTCGGCATCACCGCGCTGCATTTTCACTTCGGACAGTACCGGTACAAAGCCCTGCGAGAAGGCGCCCTCGGCAAACATCCGGCGCAGGAAATTGGGGATCTTGAACGCCACAAGGAAGGCATCCATACCAATCCCGGCGCCGAACATGCGTGCGAAGACGACATCACGGACGAATCCAAGGATGCGCGACAGCAGCGTCATGCCGCCGACCACGGCGGTGGACTTAAGGAGTTGACGACTCAGAACAGGACTCCGGCAGGGTTTCAGGATGGCGCCACTATAGCGGAACCGGCCTATCAGCCGTAGCCACTCGAACCACGCGTTGGCGCGCTTCCGGAGGGTCGCTATACTCTGTCGTCCCTACCGGGCCATCACCCTGCCGGAGTGGCGAAATTGGTAGACGCAGGGGATTCAAAATCCCCCGGTGGCAACACCTTGCCGGTTCGAGTCCGGCCTCCGGTACCATTTTCTGTTATCGATGCCCGGTCGTGGTCCGACCGAATACGCAGGAGCCAACATGAGCTTGCCGCTTGTCGTCGCGATAACTGGTGCCAGCGGGGTGATCTACGGCATCGAATTGCTGCGCGCACTGCGCGACCTCGACGTAACCACCCATCTGATTCTCAGTGAATCAGCCATACGCAATATTCACATCGAGACCGAGTACGACCACACGGACGTCACCGCGATGGCTGATGTCGTGTACAAGAACAAGGATATCGGTGCCTCAGTCGCCAGCGGTTCATTCCTGACCCGGGGGATGATCGTCGCGCCGTGCACGATCAAGACCCTGTCCGGCATCGCAAACTCCTACGCTGACAATCTCATTGTCCGTGCCGCAGACGTCACGCTCAAGGAGCGGCGTACCCTGGTCCTGATGGTTCGCGAGACACCACTACACAAGGGTCATCTGGACCTGATGCGCCAGGTCGCCGACATCGGTGGCACCATTCTGCCGCCGATGCCCTCGTTCTACCACGGGCCGAAAACGATAATGGACATCATTCACCAGAGCGTCGGCAAGGTGCTCGACCAGGTCGGTATCGAGCACAGCCTGTTCCGCCGCTGGACATCAGAGGTTCCCAAGTAACACCCCACCGATCCACTTCGCCAAGGACGGTTGAACAGGAAATCTGCAGCGGATTGATGGCCCGGGACATGTAGACCTACAAGGTTACGAGGGCATGTGACCGAGCATGAAAAAGCCCGGTCCAGCAAAGCTGGGCCGGGCTTTTCCGTTCTGGAATGCCCCTTCAGTGCGTCCGTACGTACTCCATGCTCGGCTGAGCCTCTCTGGGGATCTCGGCGGCAAAATGGTCGACCAGGATGACCATGCTGGCGCGCAGGCGGTAGAGCGCCGTGGCGTAGTCGCGCCGCGCCCCGACCAGTGTGCGCCTGGACCGGTAGAGCTCGATCTCACCGTCGAGAACGTCGAGCAGGGAGCGGTCGCCGATCCTGAACTGCTCGCGGTAGGCATCACGTGCCTTCCCCATGGAACTGACATGGCGCTCC
>QNFN01000086.1 GCA_003645555.1 Gammaproteobacteria bacterium
AATGCCAGCGAGTGCAACGCCGCCAACGCGGCTTGTGGACCGGCCCGAAGGGAGCCCCGCTCGTGGGTCCATGCCGCGTTACACGGCTTGGCAAGGGCACACCATTCCCTGCGCAGTGCGCCTTGCCTGGACCCACGAGCGGGGCTCTGAGAATTACAGAACTTCCCGCATGGCCCACTCGGTGACTCCTCGGTCGCCCGGCGGCTGTTGTCGCCAGATGTGGGAAGCCAGGAAAGCAACCTGATGGGGCGCAGAACCAAGCACTGGATCTTGTTCGGACTGGTCATCGCTTTTCTCTGGGTGTTGTTCGGGGCCTATGCCTGGTTCGTATCCGGGCAAGTAGCCGACGCCGAGGTGCGCGAGTCCTTGCTGCTCTTCTCCGGCGTTTCGTTGCTGTTGTTGATCGTACTCCTGGCAATCCTCTGGGCCACTCTTGATCGCCGGCTCTATCGCCCACTAGCTGCCGTTGTTCGTGGCGCTGAGTTGATGGCCGGAAACAACACCGGATACCAGCTCGAACTGTCACCGTCACACCTGCTCGGCCAACTTCCCGAGGCGTTGATGACCCTCGGCAAGAACCTTGAGAAAGCGCGGCGCGAGGTGGCCGAGGCTGTCGCGACCGGGGCGCGCGGAGTCGAGGATCAAAAGGCGCGCCTCGAAGTGGTGGTGCAGGAGATCTCCGAAGGCATCATCGTCAGCGACGCCGATGCCCGCGTGCTGCTCTACAACCGTGCCGCGACCCACGCCCTGCACCGCAATCCGAAACTTGGGCTCGGATGCTCGCTTTACGCACTGCTAGCGCGTGGTCCGATTGAGCACACACTGGAGATGCTGCTCCATCGCCAGGTGCTCAGTGATACCGGTGAAGTCGCGCACCATGAGATCCATGACGCATTCGTCTGTACCACCATCGATGACGGCCTGTTGCTCCATTGTCGTATGAGCCTGCTGCCGTCTCACTCACCACTACGCTCATCGTTTGTGCTTGCGTTCGAGGACGTTACGCAGAAAATCCAGGACCTGGTGCTGCGCGATACGATACTACGCAAGGTGGTCAATTCGCTGCGCCAACCGCTGGCCAGCCTGCGTGCCGCGGCCGAAAATCTGACTTCGGGCGACGAAATGCCTGACGATCTGCGCACCCGCTTCGAGAGTATTGTCGTCGACGATAGCCGCGAGCTCAGTGAGCGTTTCGAGGTGTTGGCCGAGGAGAGCAGGGCACTGGTCTCGGCCCCTTGGACGATGGGTGACATCCTCTCCACGGACCTGATTGCTAGCGTAATACGCCGCCACGGTCACGGTCTGCCCGAGGTCGTGCAGCAGGGCACACCGTTATGGCTGCATGTCGAAGGGCACACCATGGTCATCGTGCTCGAGTATCTGCTCAACCGCCTGCAGGTCGCACACAAAGTCAGGAAGGTGGAGTTCGAGGCTCTGCTTGGCAACCGGCATATCTATCTCGACATCTCCTGGGAGGGGGCGCCGATCACTGATACCGAACTCAATAAATGGAACAGTGAGGCACTGCAGGAAATGGCGGGCAACCTCACGCTTGGCGATGTTCTCGGGCGCCACAACAGCGTCATCTGGAGCCAGCCGCACCGGACACGAGGAGGGCATGCAGTGCTGCGCTTGCCGCTGCCCGTTTCGCGGCGGCAGTGGGAACATCCGCCGGAGGTTTTGCCGCCCCGGCCCGAGTTCTACGATTTCGATCTTGGCACTTCGGGTGTTGTGCTCGGACGGAATGTCACGACGCCACTGAGCGAGGTTTCATTCGTGGTCTTCGACACCGAGACCACCGGTCTGGAACCGGCCGAGGGTGATGAAATGGTCTCCATTGCCGGTGTACGCGTGGTCAACGGCCGGGTATTGCGCGGTGAAACTTTCGACCGGCTGATCAATCCGGGCAAAACGATTTCACGCGCCTCGATCCGCTTTCACGGGATTACCGACGACATGGTTGCCGATCAGCCGGGCGCCAAAGAGGTGTTGCGTGACTTCCATGCTTTTGTTGGTGACAGTGTGCTGGTGGCGCACAATGCTGCATTCGACATGCGTTTCATTCGTCTCAAGGAATCACGGGCCGGCATTCACTTCACCAACCCGGTACTCGACACGCTGTTGCTCTCGGTGGTGTTGCACGAGCACACCAGCGACCACACCCTGGATGCTATCGCGGCGCGCTTCGACGTCGACGTCACCGGCCGGCATACCGCTATCGGGGATACGCTGGCGACCGCCGAAGTGTTCATCGGCCTGTTGCGCATGCTCGAGGCACGTGGCATTACCACGCTCGGTGAAGCGGTGAACGTTTCGCGCGATATGGCCGAAGCGCGGCGACGCCAGACTCAGAACTGATTGCTGCGTTTCACCCCTTGGACACGGCCTGCTAAGGTGAGATGCAGAGGCCGGGTCCAGGAGAGTCCGCGATGAACAGCAGCACCACAAGTCAGCGCCTGGTAGCACTTTTTCTGCTTGGGGCCCTGGCATTTGGCTACCCGCTTCTGTCGCTGTTTTCGGTGCCAAAGTTGCTATTCGGTGTGCCGCTACTCTATCTCTATCTGTTCGGCACCTGGCTGTTGATCATCGTCTGTGCCGGCTGGTTGCTTGAACGGGACCACGGTAACGACAGTCAGACAGGCTGAGCGAGACATGCTCCACGACTGGCTGCTGCCGCTTGCATCGTTTGCCTATCTCGGCCTGTTGTTTGCTATCGCCTGGTATGGCGATCGGCGCGCCGACGCTGGGCGTTCACTGATCAGCAACCCATATATCTACACACTATCGATCGCAGTCTATTGCACCGCATGGACCTTCTACGGCAGTGTCGGCCGCGCCGCGGGAACTGGGGTGGGGTTCCTGCCGATCTATCTTGGGCCGACGCTGATGGCCCTGCTCTGGTGGTTCGCGCTACGCAAACTGATTCGTATCAGCAAGCAGCATCGACTGACGTCAATCGCTGACTTTATTGCCTCGCGCTACGGCAAGAGCACGTTCCTCGGTGGTGTGGTTACGCTGATTGCCGTGATCGGCATCATGCCGTACATCTCGCTGCAGCTTAAGGCGGTATCGACCAGCTTCAACGTATTACAGAGCTACCCGGAGATTGTCACCCAAGCCATCTCCCCGACGGTGTTCGGCGATACGGCCTTTTACGTGGCTCTGGTGATGACGTTGTTCGCGATCCTGTTCGGTACCCGGCACATCGACGTCTCGGAGCGTCACGAGGGGATGGTTGCGGCGATTGCCTTCGAGTCGGTGGTCAAGCTGCTGGCATTTCTCGCTGTTGGCCTGTTCGTCAGCTTCGGCTTGTTCGATGGCCCGTGGCAGATCTTCGAGCAGGCGAGTGCCCGGCCCGAGTTGCAGCCACTGATGTTGCTCGGTGACGACCCGGGTGAATATCTCGACTGGTTGGCACTGACCTTCCTGGCGATGATGGCGATCATCTTCCTGCCACGCCAGTTCCAGGTGGCCGTGGTCGAGAACGTCAATGAGGAGCACCTGCGCAAGGCGGCCTGGCTGTTCCCTCTCTACCTTCTGTTGATCAACCTGTTTGTGTTGCCGATCGCCTTCGGGGGGTTGCTGCACTATCCCGATGGCACGGTTGATCCGGACACGTTCGTTCTGACGTTGCCGCTGGCCAGTGGTCATGGCGCCTTGGCGACCTTCGTCTACCTGGGCGGACTGTCGGCCGCAACCGGTATGGTGATCGTCGCCACGATTGCGTTGTCGACCATGATTTGCAACGACCTGGTGATGCCCGTGCTGCTGCGCATCCGTGCGCTGCGCCTGGAGCAGCGCGCCGACCTCAGCGGCCTGTTGCTGGGCATTCGCCGCGGCAGCATCGTACTGATGTTGGTGCTCGGTTACATCTATTTCCGCCTGATCGGTGAGTCCTATGCCCTGGTCAGTCTCGGCTTGCTGTCATTTGCTGCCGCAGCCCAGTTCGCACCACCGATCCTTACAGGTCTCTACTGGAAGCAGGCGAGCCGGGCTGGTGCCCTGGCCGGTCTGTTGGCCGGTTTCACCGTTTGGGCCTATACACTGTTGCTGCCGGCCTTTGCGCTCTCGGGCTGGATCGATATCTCTTTCGTCGAGCAGGGCCTGTTCGGTATCCATTGGCTGCGGCCCTATGCCTTGTTCGGCCTGACCGGGCTGGCCCCGATAAGCCACACGGTGTTCTGGAGCATGCTCTGCAACGTCGGCCTACTGGTCGGGGTGTCGCTCTTTTCACGCCAGTCACTGATCGAGCAGATCCAGGCGACGCTGTTTGTCGATGTGTTTCGCCGTGAAAGTAGCGAGGCGCACTACTGGGGTGGCACAGCCCGTGTTGGAGACCTGCGTGAATTACTGAGCCGCTTTCTCGGGTCCGAGCGGGTGGTCACCGTATTCGAACGTTTTGCGACGCATCACGGTGGTGATCTTGATGGAGACGACATTGCGGTTCCGGCCCTGCTCAACGATGCCGAGCGCGAATTGGCTGGTGCCATCGGTGCGGCCTCGGCGCGGATCATGATGGCGACCGTGGTCCAGGGTGAGGCACTGAGTCTCGACGGAATGCTGAAGATCCTCGACGAGACGACTCAGGTGATCGAGTACAGTCGCCGGCTCGAGCAGAAATCAGTCCAACTCGAGAAGGCTACGACTGATCTGCAAGCCGCCAACGAACGGCTCCAGGAACTCGATCGGCTCAAAGATGAATTCGTCTCGACGGTCAGTCATGAGTTACGCACGCCATTGACCTCGATCCGTGCCTTCTCCGAAATCCTGCTTGGTGACAGCACGCTGCCGGATGATCGGCGCAACGAGTTTCTCGGTGTGGTGGTGCGTGAGAGTGAACGGCTGACCCGGTTGGTCAACCAGGTGCTCGACATTACGCGAATGGATGCCGGGCGGGCCGAATGGGAGTATCAATCAGTCGACCTGGTGGCTGTCATCGACGAGGCGGCGACGACTACCGAACAACTGTTCCACGAACGCGAGGTGGTGTTGGACTGGGTACGGCCTGAAAGTGATGCAACCATCGAAGCCGACCGTGACCGGATGATCCAGGTCATCATTAATCTGTTATCGAACGCGGTAAAGTTTTCACCGCAAGGTCATGGCCGGGTAACCGTCCGACTCGAACCAGGACTGCGCTGGATCCGGGTCAGTATTGCTGACAATGGGCCTGGTATTCCTCCAGATCAGGATGAGCACGTTTTCGACCGTTTTCACCAAGTTGTCCATGAGGACGGTTCAAAACCGCAGGGGAGTGGGCTTGGCTTGGCGATCACCCGGCGCATCGTCGAGTATCATGGCGGTACGATTGCTGTCGACAATGACTACCGTGATGGTGCCCGTTTCATCGTGGTACTACCGGTGATCGTGAACCCGCCGGCTACCGATAACCGCGCGCTAGCTTGAATCTGCGTCCTGACCGCCCAATCTTGATCTAAGGAACCTCTGATCAAGTCATGAACTCGTATCTAGCGCCCAGAATATCCAGCTTTTTCGTTGCAATTCTTCGCAATAGCTAGCTATTGCGTGCGATTTGCGCCTCAAATCTGAACATTTTGAATCACCATCTACTTCGTCCAGACTTAATCAGAGGCTCCCTAACTAACCGCCCACCACCGGGGTTGAAATGGCTGCTGCCCTAGAGATTACCAATCTCTGCAAGACTTACCGCAACGGTTTCGAGGCCCTGAAAGGGGTCAGCCTGACGGTGCGTGAGGGTGATTTTTTCGCCCTTCTCGGACCCAACGGTGCCGGTAAGTCGACGGCCATCGGCATCGTCTGCTCACTGATCAACAAGAGTGCCGGGCAGGTGCGTATCCACGGTCACGACATCGACTACGACCTGGCGGCGGCCAAGCGCCACCTTGGTCTGGTACCGCAAGAGTTCAACTTCAACGTCTGGGAGCCGGTCGAGGAGATCCTCCTCAATCAAGCCGGCTACTATGGTATTCCGGTCGATGTGGCACGACCTAGGACGGAACATTTCCTGCGCCAGATGGGCCTCTGGGACAAACGCCAGGGGATGGCACGCGACCTCTCGGGAGGCATGAAACGGCGGCTGATGATTGCCCGTGCCCTGGTCCACGAACCGCGGTTGCTGATCCTCGATGAGCCTACTGCCGGTGTCGACATCGAATCACGCCGATCAATGTGGGATTTCCTGCGCAAAATCAATGCGGCCGGCACGACCATCATCCTGACCACGCACTATCTCGAGGAGGCCGAGAGCCTGTGCGAAAAGATCGCCATCATCGATCAGGGCCAGATTGTCGAGGACAGCGACATGAAGACTCTGCTCAACAAGCTGCATCAGCAGACCCTGATCCTCGAACTGGCCAAACCGTTGCCAGGACTTCCTGAGATCACCGGTTTCACCCTGCGCCATCGTGATGATCTGACGCTCGAAGTGGACGTGCGCCGTGACCAGAATCTCAACAGCCTGTTCGCAGCACTCGACACCCAGGGGGTGACGGTGACCAGCATGCGTAACAAGAGCAATCGCCTTGAGGAGCTGTTTATCAAGCTGATCGAGGACGGCAATTTGCGCCACCTGGAGCCGACGGCGTGAAACGGCTGTTCGAGTATCGCGTTGCCTACTCGACCATCCTGGTCAAGGAAGTCCGCCGTTTCCTGCGCATCTGGATGCAGACGGTGCTGCCAGCGGTCATCAGTACCTCACTCTACTTCCTGATCTTCGGTCACCTGATCGGTGAGCGCATCGGTGACATGGAAGGCTACCGCTACATCGACTTCATCGTACCGGGCGTGATCCTGATGGCGATCATCAACAATGCCTACGGCAACGTGGTGTCGTCATTCTTCAGCGCCAAGTTTCAGCGTCATGTCGAGGAACTGCTGGTCTCACCAATGCCTAACCACATCATTTTGCTCGGCTTCGTCAGCGGTGGCATTGCCCGCGGTGTCACCGTCGGCCTGGCGGTGACCGCGGTCGCGGCACTGCTCAGTGACTTGCAGGTGCACAACCTGGCGGTCGTGTTACTGGTTGCGGTGCTGACGGCGGCGTTGTTTGCAATCGCCGGTCTTATCAACGCAATCTACGCCAAGAGTTTTGACGATATCTCGATCATCCCGACCTTCGTACTGACGCCGCTGATCTATCTCGGTGGCATTTTTTACTCGCTCGAAATGCTGCCCGAGTTCTGGCGTGGGGTGTCGCTGTTCAACCCGATCCTGTACATGATCAATGCCTTCCGCTACGGCTTCATCGGCAGCGCGGATATCGGTCTCGGGACGGCGTTCGCCATCATCGGCCTGTTCATCGTTGCCCTCTATCTCTTCGCCCTGCACTTGCTCAACCGAGGCGTCGGTATCCGTAGCTGAGCCGTATTCAGGGGGCCAGCGTCACTTGGCGGTAGAGGCTTCCAAACCAGTAGCGAGTTGTGGTGATCTGTGCACTGG
>QNFN01000087.1 GCA_003645555.1 Gammaproteobacteria bacterium
AACGGTAGCTGTAGTCATCGAGCCGCGTGCGCAGTTCGTCGGCGCGGGCCTGCGCACGAGCTGGCAGCGTCACGGTGCCGCCTGATCCCCTGCCTGCTCCGCCTTGGCACGCAGGGCCGCGATACCATTGGACACGAGCCGTTCACGACGGGTGTCGCACAGCGTGCAGTCGAGTCGATCGGCCAGTCGGGTGGCGGTCTCGAGCATGGCGTCGAATATTTCAGCGTGATCGCCGGAACCTTCCAGCACCTGGAACAACACCAGTCCCGGGGTACTCAGGCCATCCAGGGTAAGCGGGTCGAAGGTTCCCGGTTCGACCAGGTTGGCGGCACTGTAGAGTGGCCGTCCCTCCTCGCCGATCCGCTCGAACATCCCGCTTGATCCGAGTCCTAGACCGTGGTCGGTGAGCACGCGACGCAGGCGAATGCCACCGATGTTGCCGCTGGTCGCGACCAGGGTGACGGCAAGAATCTGTGGCGGTGTGGGCACCACCTGCTCGGATTGCGCGCCTTCAGTCCCGTCATCCGCGGCCGGTTCAGTTTCTCTTGGCACTTGCGGCGGGTCCTGCAGCAGGACATCGATGGGCTCGTCGGCTCGGATCAGCGCCTCGAGCTCACCGAGCTCGGTATCGAACTCCTCGACCTCGGCGGCGGGTGACGTCTCGACAGCGGCCGGCACAACAACGGGATCGGATTGCGGACGGGCCGGCATCGGCTGTTGAACCGGTGAAGCGGAACGTCGCGAAAACAGGCCACGCAGCCGGTCCCAGTAGTAGACGATGGCCACCAGGGCCACGCCACACACCAGCAGGATCAGGCGAAACAGTTCCTTGTCCATCGTCACCCCTTCGCTTCGAACGTGATCCCCGGCCTCAGCCAGCGGCCATACGAACCGCTTCGCCCACATCGACCGAAACCAGTCGGGAGACTCCCGGCTCATTCATGGTCACGCCAAGCAGCTGGTCGGCCAGCTCCATGGTGACCTTATTGTGGGTGATGATGACAAATTGCACCTTCTGCGCCATCTCGCCAACCATCTCACAAAAACGACCGACGTTGGCATCGTCAAGCGGGGCATCAACCTCGTCGAGCATGCAAAACGGTGCCGGGCTGAGCTGGAAGATGCTGAATACCATGGCCACCGCGGTCAGCGCCTTTTCACCGCCTGAGAGCAGGTGAATGGTGCTGTTGCGCTTGCCCGGCGGCCGCGCCATCACCGTCACGCCGGTGTCGAGCAGATCGTTACCGGTCAACTGCAGGTAGGCGTGCCCGCCACCGAACAGCCGTGGGAAAAGCACGCCAAGCTGGGCATTGACCTTCTCGAAGGTGTCACGGAAACGCTGGCGGGTCTCGCGGTCGATCTTGCGAATCGCCTCCTGCAGCGTCGCCAGGGCATCGGTGATATCGGTGAACTGACTGTCGAGGTGATGGGTACGCTCGGACAGTTCACGGAATTCGTCAATCGCGGCGAGGTTGATCGCACCCAAGCGCTGGATACTCGCAGTCAGGCGATCGAGCCGCTCCTGCCACGCTCCCGGTTCGGCGTCTTCGAGCAAGCCATCGAGCAGTGGCTCGCGTTCAAATCCCGACTCGATGATCTGTTCCTGAAGGGTGTCACCACGCACGCGCAACTCATTGCAGCGCATCCGGGTTGCCTCGAGGGTTTCACGGTGCGTGTCCACCGCCTGTTCGGCGCGCATCCGCCCTTCCTCGGCCTGGCGGATGCCGGACTCGATGCCTTCGAGGTCACCACGCACGCTACCGAGTCGCGACTCCACCTCAACACGCTGGGCCAGCAGCCGTTCGAGTTCCTGCTGGCGCTCGTTCTGTGGCGCGGCGGTAGCGACCCGTGCCTCCTCGAGTTCCGAATGGCGGTTGCCAAGGCGGGCGAGTTGCTCCTCGATCCGTTGCAACCCCTGGACGGTCGCCTGGTATTCGGTACGCAGGGACTCGACGCGCAGGGCCAGAGTATGGACGGCGTCGCGATCAGTCTGGGCGACCCGGCGCGCCTCCTCGAGTGCGGCCCGATGGCCATCACGCTGGCTCTCGAGTGTCTCCCGACGGGCGGCCAATTTCTCCATCTCTTCGAGTGCGCGGTGCAACGTGCCACGTGAGGATTCAAGAGTCTCGGCATACTGCCGATCCTCGCCATCGAGCTCAGCGATCTCGCTACGGATCGCTTCGGCACGTGCCTGCAACTGCTCATGACGCGCCTCGCGATCGCCGAGGCTGGCATTGATCTCCGCCAGCGCCCGGTGCGCCTCCTGCAGTGACCGCCGCAACTGCTCGCGCTGCTCTTCCTCTTCGCGCAAGGCAGCCCTGAGCGAACCGTCCCGCGATTCGGCCGAGCCGAGCCGATCACCAAGCTCGACGATACGTGCCTCGAGTTCACGTAACTCCTGCTCACGGGCCAGGACCCCGGCATGCTCTTCGCCCCCGTGCGCAACACGCAGCCAGTTCGAGCCAAGCCAGAGACCGTCACGGGTGACAATCGATTCGTGGGCCGCGAGACCGCCGCGCAGGCGTAAGGCGTGGTCGAGATCGTCGGCGGCGTAGATGCCCGCGAGCAGTGTCGCAGCACCGTGGTTTCCGGCCAGTTTGGCGCTGAGTGGCTCACCAGCGGGTGCCGGTGCCGTACTGACCGCCGCCGGGTCGACCAGGAACAGGTGCCCGGTCTCCAGTCCGGCGGCACGTTCGGCATAAGCCGCGAGGTCATCGACACAGACCGCTTCGAGTGACGGCCCGAGTACGGTTTCGAGTGCCCGCTCCCAGCCCGCCTCTGGACGCAGGTTCTGCGCCAGTCGTGGCGCGTTGGCGAGGCCCGCGTGCTTGAGCCAGTCGACGGCACCGCTGTCAGTCTTGCCCAAGGCGGCCTGCTGCAGCGCTTCGAGCGAAGCCTGACGACCACGGGCACGCTGTAGGGTGTCGCGCAACTGATCAAGTTCAGTGCGCATCGCCAGGCTGTCGCTACGCAAGCCCTCGATGCGTTCGTGCAGCGCCGTGTGCTCGCCCTCACGTCGTTCGAGCTCACCCTGGCTGGCCACGCGCTGCTCGCCCAGCGTGGCAATTTCCGTGGTCAGCGGTTGCAGGTCGATGCGCACCAACGCCTCATCGAGGCGTTGCCGCCGCTGATGCAGGCGCAGACGACGCTCTTCGAGCTGGTCGGTACGCGTGCGTTCGACCTGGGCCTGCTGCGCCGGCTCGGCGGCCGCGGCGTTGAACGTCTCCCATTCCGACTGCCACGCCTGCATCGCCTGTTCGGCAGCCAGGCGTGTCTCGCGTGTCCCCTGCTCACGACCGCGTGCCGCGACCAGGTCGGGATCTGTCCCGGCCAGAGCCTGTTCGAGTTCGACGACGCGTTTGCGGTCGTTGTCGAGGTGGCGCTGCAACTCGCTACGCGAGCTGGCCACTTCCTCGGCTTCACGCACCTGACGTCGCTCGAGTTCGCGGGCGTGCTGAATTGACTGCTCGACCCGGCTGACTTCGGCACCGACGGCGTAGTAACGACCCTGGATCTCGTTCAGCTGATCACCGGCGTGGACGTGGGCGGCACGCTGTTGTTCGAGATCGGCCTCGATCCGGCGCACCTCCGCGCTGGACTTTTCGAGGGTATTGCTCTCGGTGCCGGCCTGCTGCTCGAGCTTCTGCAACTGCTGTTTCATGGCGCGGGCGTTAAGTGCCAGCAATTCGGCATGGACCTTACGCTCTTCCTGCTTCAACTCCTGGTAGCGCTCGGCGGTACGTGCCTGACGCTTGGCGTGCTGCAATTGACGCTCGATTTCTTCACGTAAATCGCTGAGTCGGGCCAGGTTCTCCTCGGTGTGGCGAATCCGGTTTTCGGTCTCGCGGCGGCGTTCCTTGTACTTGGAGATGCCGGCCGCCTCCTCGAGGTAGACCCGCAACTCCTCAGGCTTGGCCTCGATCAGGCGCGAAATCATCCCTTGCTCGATAATCGAGTAACTGCGCGGCCCGAGCCCGGTGCCAAGGAAAACATCGGTGATGTCACGTCGGCGACAGCGGGTGCCGTTGAGTGAATACGTGGAGATCCCGTCACGGTTCACCTGGCGTTTGATCGCAATCTCGGCGTACTGGGCGTACTGGCCACCGAGTGACCCATCGCTGTTGTCGAAAGTGAGTTCGATCACCGCCACACCAACCGGCTTGCGTGTTGTCGAACCGTCAAAAATGACGTCGGCCATCGACTCACCACGCAGATGCTTGGCCGAACTCTCGCCCATGACCCAGCGGACGGCGTCAATAATGTTGGACTTGCCGCAACCGTTCGGGCCGACGACCGCAACGAGGTTGCTCGGTATCTGGATCGTGGTCGGGTCAACGAATGACTTGAACCCGGTCAGCTTGATCTTTTTAAGTCTCATCCTAATTCTTCGAATATTGCGTAATTATTTGATAGATATTAATAATCTACTTGGAATAGATCTCTAAACAGGCGTGTTTTAGAATGGTGTAGAGTATACCGCCCCGTCAATGCAGACAGCCACGATGTCGACCCAACCCAGCCAGGATATCGAGACCTTCCCCAACCCGCAGCCGGAACGGGACTACACCATCCGCATCCGGGTACCTGAATTCACCTGCCTGTGTCCGAAGACCGGCCAGCCCGACTTCGCCACGCTGCATCTGGAGTATGTCCCCGACCGGCTCTGCATCGAACTCAAAGCGCTGAAGCTCTACGCCTGGTCGTACCGTGACCAGGGGGCATTCCACGAGGCCGTCACCAACCGCATCCTCGATGACCTGGTCACGGCATGCACGCCACGTTTTATGCGCCTGACGGCGGAATTCAACGTCCGTGGCGGCATCTACACCTCGGTGGTCGCCGAACATCGCGCCCCGGGCTGGACACCGGCCACACCGGTCACCCTGCCCTAGTCCTGGTCCGTTCAGCTCTTCAACCGCCGCTGGGCAGCAATGCGCATCCGTAGAGCGTTGAGCTTGATGAAGCCTTGCGCGTCAGTCTGGTCGTAAGCGCCGGCGTCATCTTCAAAGGTGGCGATCGACTCATCGAACAGGCTGTCACTCTCCGAACGGCGACCGACAACACTGACCCCACCCTTGTACAGCTTGAGTCGGACGGTGCCGTTCACGGTCTGCTGCGAAGCATCGATCATGGCCTGCAACATCTCCCGCTCCGGACTCCACCAGTAACCGTTGTAAATCAGCTCGGCGTAGCGCGGCATCAGCTCGTCCTTCAGGTGCGCCACCTCACGATCGAGGGTCAGCGACTCGATGGCCCGGTGCGCCTTGAGCATGACCGTGCCACCCGGCGTCTCATAGCAACCGCGTGACTTCATGCCAACGTAGCGATTCTCGACGATGTCGGCACGCCCGATGCCGTTGTCACCGGCAATACGGTTGAGCTGCGCCAGCACCTCGGCCGGGCTCATCGATGTGCCATCGACGGCGACGATGTCACCACGACGGTACTCGAGTTCGAGGTAGGTCGGCTGGTCCGGGGCCGCCTCGGGCGCCACCGTCCAGCGCCACATCGATTCCTCGGCCTCGACCCAGGGGTCCTCGAGGATGTCCCCTTCGTAGGAGATGTGCAGCAGGTTGGCATCCATCGAATAGGGTGACTTCTTGCCCTGCTTGGCGAAATCGACCGGAATACCATGCGTCTCGGCATAGGCCATCAGCTTTTCGCGCGACAGCAGATCCCACTCGCGCCACGGCGCGATGATCTGGATGTCGGGGCGCATGGCATAGGCACCGAGCTCAAAACGCACCTGGTCGTTGCCCTTGCCGGTGGCACCGTGGCTGATGGCATCGGCGCCGGTGGCGTTGGCGATCTCGACCAGACGCTTGGCGATCAGCGGCCGCGCGATCGCAGTACCGAGCAGGTACTCGCCCTCATAGATTGCGTTGGCGCGAAACATCGGATAGACGTAGTCACGCACGAACTCCTCGCGCAGGTCCTCGACATAGATCTCTTCGACCCCCATCGCCTGGGCCTTGGCCCGGGCCGGTTCGACCTCCTCACCCTGGCCGATATCGGCGGTGAAGGTGACCACCTGGCAGCCGTAGGTATCTTCGAGCCACTTGAGAATCACCGAGGTGTCGAGGCCACCAGAATAGGCCAGCACCACCTTGTTGACATTCGCCATCGTCGCGTAACTCCTGGGCCCCGCCACATGTTCTTGATGGCGGCGGAAAATAGGAACGGGCCCATGCCGGTGCGCCGGGATTGCCGGCGAGACCGGGTCGGGCCCGGAGAACGTCAAGTGTACTGCAGCGCCGCCGGCCGAAGCCACACGCCAGCGTGGCCATGCTAGGGTTATATGAGATCCCATGAGGGAGACTGGAGCGACGGATCGCAGCGACGTGGCGAAAACTGACAAGCGAGCAAAACGAACCGGCCTGGCGAGCTGGATGGAACAGGTTCTGACCTGCCACACCCAGGCGATGCGTTCACCGGACGAACGCGCCGTGCACCAGTTGCGCAAGGCTTTGCGTCGCTGCCGGACCCTGGCCGGAGCATTGCGCGAAGTCGACCCAACGCCCGAGTGGCGCGCCATGCTCAAGGCGAGTCGAGCGTTGTTCAAGGCCCTCGGCGGCCTGCGTGACGCCCATGTCCTGGTGATCTGGCTCGACCGTCTGTCCCCGACCGACGACGCGGCCGGCCGCAACCTGCGCTACCGTCTCAACCAACGCGAGGTTGAACTGACGGCTGTCGCGCGCACCGCCCTGGACGCTTTCGACCGCGACGGCTGGAAACGGTCGATCGAACCACTTGCTACCAGCGCCACCCACCACCACCCAGGTGAGCCGCTGTTCGAACAGCTGGCGATGCGCCGCCTGCTGGAAGCGCATGACCAGCACCGTCGCGCCATCAAGGGAGGCAGCAGGACGGCCTGGCATGTACTGCGTATCAACATCAAACGGTTGCGCTACGCCATCGAGAACTTTCTCCCCGATCAGCACGCCCGCTGGGGTGATGACCTCGGCCTGATACAGGAGGTACTCGGCGACGTTCACGATCTCGATGTTCTCTGGGAGGAGATGCAGACGGCACGGCTGCTGGTCGACAACACAGTGCGGACCGCCTGGCGGGCACGACTCGACCGGGTACGCAACGCCCGCCTGGCAACCTACCGGGAACTGATGACCGGTCGTAGCGCACGCTGGACGGCATGGCGTATAGAGTTGCTTGCACCTGACCGGATCGAGGCGGCCAACCGGGCCGCGCTAAGACGCTGGGGGGCGCACCACGGCTCCGACCCGGCACGCGCGGCATGGCTCGCCAGGCAGTTCGAACTCGCGCTTGATGCCGTCGCGGAGTTGTCTCCTCCGGGCCCGCCCGAGGGCACCCGCCGCCTCGGCGTTGCCGCCGCACAATTACACGGCCTGGCGATTGCCACCAGC
>QNFN01000088.1 GCA_003645555.1 Gammaproteobacteria bacterium
CCACGCCTGGTGCGTACCAGGTTGACCTCGAAGCGCAGCTGATCGCCGGGCTCGACCTGACGCTTGAAGCGTACCTTGTCCATGCCTACGAAAAAGTAGAGGCTGCCGGGCTCTTCCAGCGACGGGTCGGTACGGTAGGCAAGCATCCCGGACGCCTGCGCCATCGCCTCCATAATCATGACCCCGGGCATGACCGGCCGCTGCGGGAAGTGGCCGGGGAAAAACGGCTCATTGATGGTGACGTTCTTGATCGCCACCACCGATTCTCCCGGCACGACCTCGAGCACGCGGTCGATCAACAGGAACGGGTAGCGGTGCGGGAGGTGTTTCATCACCTCGTAAACGTCCATATCAGGGGCGTTGCTCACTTCGGTATCCTCAACGTTTCGCGCCGGTGTGGCGGCGGATCAATTCTTCTTCAGTTCGCGCTCGAG
The DNA here is from genome assembly GCA_003645555.1 of Gammaproteobacteria bacterium. Taxonomy (GTDB): domain Bacteria; phylum Pseudomonadota; class Gammaproteobacteria; order QNFN01; family QNFN01; genus QNFN01. Next base: position 435 of record QNFN01000088.1, read on the forward strand.
CGCGGCAACGCGTCGCGCCAACTCGTCGAGTTGCTTGAGCCGGACCGCGTTCTTGCGCCACTCTCGGTTGCCCATCAGCGGCATGCCCGATGAGTAGATGCCCGGCGTGTCGATGCTGCGGTTGACCATCGACATCCCGGTGACGTGAACGTCGTCGGTGAGTTCGATATGGCCGTTGATGCGCGAGCCACCACCGATGGTGCAGCGCGCACCAACTATGGCGCTGCCGGCCACCCCGGCACAGCCGGCCATGGCGGTGTGCTCGCCGATGCGTACGTTGTGCGCGACCATGATCAGGTTGTCGAGCTTGACCCCATCGCCGATCACCGTGTCCTCGAGCGCACCACGGTCGATGGTGGTATTGGCACCGACCTCGACGTCGTCACCCAGCACGACACTGCCAACCTGCGGGATGCGCAACCAAATCCCGTCCTCGTTGGCGAAACCGAAACCGTCGGCACCAATCACCGCCCCGGGTTGCAGCAGGGCACGTGCACCAACACGCACCCGGTTACCGATAGTGACGCTGGCGACCAGACGTGCGTCGACACCCAGTATGACACCGTCACCGAGGATGCAGCCCGAGCCGATGATCGTGCCAGCACCGATGTCACAATTGGCACCGAGCACCGTGAGTGGGCCAATGCTGACGCCGTCACCCAGGTGGCAACCATCACCGACCACGGCACTCGGGTGCACGCCGGGCTCGGGTCGTGAACTTGGATAGATCTGCTGTGCAACGCGAGCATAACTGGCGTAAGGATTATCGCTCAGCAATGCAGTTGTCGGGCAGGCATCGACGTCTTCCGGCTTGACAATCACCGCTCCGGCCCGGGTCTCCGACAGAAAACGGCGATGGCTGGCAGCGCCAAGAAAGCTGATGGCGTCGGGGCCAGCCTGGTCCAGTGGCGCGATACGGCTGACGATGCGCTCGCCATCACCACGCAGCTGCAGGCCAAGGGTCGCGGCCAGATCAGCCAGACTGCAAGAGTGGCTCATGCCCGCATCCGCGCGGGTGCGCTCCAGCGTGCCGGGAGCGGCGGCGCAATCAACGCTTGCCGCTGCCGCCCTGGTCCTTGAGCCGCTGTAGGACCTGGTTGGTGATGTCGACCTGATCGCTGGCGTAGAGCACGCCATCGGTCAGCATCAGGTCGTACTTTTGTTCCTTGGACACAGTACGGATGGTCTCTACCACCAGCCGCTGGAGCTTGCCGAGTTCCTCGTTGCGGCGCAGGTTGAAATCCTCGCGGAATACGTCCTGGCTGCGTTTGAGGTCGCGCTTGCGGTTGAGAATGTCACGCTCGAGACCGCGCTGCTCAGTCTCGTTCATGACCGCGGCATCGCGAGCGAGCTTTTCTTCGAGCGCCTTGATCTCCTTGGTCATCGCAACCAGTTCGCGATCGCGTGGCGCGAACTCCTGCTGCAGATTGTCACGCGCCGCCGTCGCCTGAGGGGCCTCCTCGAGCAATTTAGAGGCATTGACGAAACCGATACGAAGCTCGGCAGAGGCGCTGCCAGCCGCAACGAGTACGGAGGTAAAAAGCAGCAAAGAAAATAGATTACGCAGTTTCAAAATCGTCCCTCACATGGTTCAGAAGCTACCGCCAAGCTGGAACTGGAAGTTCTGGGTCTCGTCGCCAGCCACGTCATTGAGCGGAAATGCGTAGCTGAAGGTCAGCGGCCCGATGGGTGATAGCCATGTTACTCCTACTCCGACTGAGTAGCGTAGCTCGTCGAACTTGAATTTCTCCGCCAGCATTGTATCGAAAACGTTGCCGATATCGAAGAACCCGGACAGTCTGACCGACTTGATGTCGCCAAAGGTCAGCGGCGTCAGGAGTTCGGCACGGCCACAGGCACGCATATTGCCGCCCAGTGGATCGCCGGTTCTCGGGTCGCGTGGACCGAGACTGTTCTCCTCGAAACCGCGCACGCAGTTGAGCCCGCCGGCGAAGAATTTCTCGAATGGGGGCAGCACGGCGGTGTCGCCGTAACCGTCGCCGTAGGTGACCTTGCCGTCCAGCTTCACGGTCAGCGCCCTGCTCAAGGGCCAGTAACGGGCATGCTCGTAGCCGGCGGTGTAGTAGGTCAGGTCAAATACCGGCAGGGCGACTTCACCGAACAACCGCTGGCGCCCACCACGCGTGGGAAAGATCGCCTGGTCACGGGTGTCGTCCGACCAGCCGATGGCCACCGTCAGGGTGTCGTAATTGTTGCCGTTGGCCGCGACGAAGGCGATCAGGTCGGTACGCGGATTGGTACCCAGCGTCAGATCGGTGTTCTTGTACTCGGTAGTGAAGCGGATGCGGTTGTTCTCGCTCAACGGCAACCCGAAAGTCATGTTGCCGCCGTAGGTGTCGACGTTGGCGCTGGTGATGTTGAGTTCCTCCGCATCGGTCTTGCGGAAGAACAGCCCGAAGCCACGACTGATCCCGTCCACGGTGTAGTAGGGATTGAGGTAATTGTAGACGTAGCGCGTGTTCGCCTTGCTGGTGTCAAAGCCAAAGCTGACCTGCTTGCCAGAACCGAAGAAATTGTCCTGGCTGATGCTCGCGTTGAGGATGATCCCCTGGGTCTGCGAAAAACCGACGCCGACCGATATGTTGCCCGCGGCACGCTCCTTGACCTGGAACTCGAGGTCGACCTCGTCCGGCGAACCGGCCACCGCCGGCGTTTCGACTGTCACCTCCTCGAAATAGCCGAGCCGCTGCAGACGCGCACGCGAGCGATTGACCTTCGAGGTCGAGAACCAGGCGCTCTCCATCTGCCGCATCTCGCGTCGCAACACCTCGTCACGGGTGCTGTTGTTGCCGCGCATATTGATGCGGCGGACGTAGACCCGCCGACCGGGGTCGACAAAAAAGGTAACCACCACCTGGTGGGTATCGTCGTCAATTTCTGGCACGGTGTTGACGTTGGCGAAGGCGAAACCCTCGTCACCGAGACGCTGCGAAAGCACCTCACCGGTGGCCGTAGCCAGCCGGCGCGAAAAAATGGCACCGGGTCGCAGCAACACCAGCGGTGTCAGCTCCTCGTCGGACAGGACGAGCTCCCCGGAGAGATTGACGGCGCTGACGGTGTAGGGCTCACCTTCGGTCAGGTTGACGGTGATGTAGACATGGCGTCGATCGGGTGAAATCGACACCTGGGTGGAGTTGATCGCGAAGCGCAGGTAGCCCTGGTCGAGGTAGAACGAGCGCAGTGTCTCGATGTCGGCCGCCAGCTTCTGTTTTGAGTACTGGTCGGCATCACTGAAGAACGCAAAAACCGACGGTGTGGTCAATTGGAACAGGTCGATCAGATCATCTTCTTCGAAATCCTCGTTGCCGATGATCCGGATCTGACGGATCTTCGCCACCTGGCCTTCGCTGATATCGATCTCGAGAGCTACGCGGTTGCGCTCCAGCGGGGTCACCGTGGACTGGATGTCGACACCGTACTTGCCGCGAGCGAAGTAGAGCTGGGTCAGTTCCTGCTTGATGCGCTCCAGCAGAGAAGTGTTGAACTCCTGCCCTTCGACCAGCCCGATGCCGCGCAACCCTTCCTCGAGTTGCTCGGTCTCGATGTCCTTGTTGCCGGTGAACTTGATTTCCGCGATCGCCGGCCGCTCATCGACGATGACAATCAGGATGTCACCTTCGCGCTCGAACCTGACATCATCGAAGAAGCCGGTACGGAAGAGTGTCTTGAGCGCCTCGGCACTGCGGATGTCATCGACCCGGTCACCGACCTTGATCGGCAAGTAGTTGAACAGCGTCCCCGCTGAGATTCGCTGCAGCCCCTCGGCGCGGATGTCACTGACAGTGAACGGCTCTGCCGCCTGCACGACCCCGATCAGCAGCACCCCGGCCAGCAACAGCGCGTTACGCAGCGGTCCCATGTTCACATCCCCCCCAGGATCAAGTTCTTGTTCGCATCAGGCGCTTGCGCGCATTTCCCACCGCTGCCGTACTCAACTACCGAACAGCCGGGCCAAATCGTTGTAAAAAGCCAAGCCCATCAACAGCAGCAGCATGGCGATGCCGACCCGCTGCGCGGCGGCCTCGAAGGCTTCCGAAACGGGGCTCCCCTTGATGAACTCGATAAGGTAATACATCAGGTGGCCGCCATCCAGCAGTGGAATCGGCAGCAGGTTGAGCACGCCGAGGCTGATACTGATCAGCGCCAGAAACGACAGGAACGGTGTCAAGCCGATACTGGCGGTGCGCCCGGCGTACTCGGCGATACTGATCGGGCCACTGATATTGTCCAGCGAAGCCTCACCAACCACCATCTTGCCGAGCATACTGAGCATCAGCGTAGCCATGTTCCAGCTCTTGCGTACCGCCTCGCCAAGCGCCGCCACCGGGCCGTAACGGTGAACGGCACGCATGCCGGCGAACAGGTCGTCAGGTAGCCGGGCCTGGGCGCCGATACGACCACGTGTGCCCCCACCCTCGGTCGTAATCGTCTCCGGCGTCAGCACCAGTTGCCGTTGCTCGTCACCACGCTCGATCACGATCTCGAAAGTGACTCCAGGGCGAGCACGCACATAATCGACCCAGGCACGCCAGTCCATCACCGGTTCGCCACCGGCCGTAATCACGCGGTCCCCGGGCCGTAGGCCACCACGTTCGGCCGCGCCACCCGGCAGCACCGCCTCGATCACTGCGGGTACGGACGGCTGCCAGGGACGCAGGCCAAGGTTGTCCAGTAGCGCGCCGCCCTCCAGATAACGGTGCCCGTCGGTCGTACGCAATACCAGGTGCGTCACACGCCCCTGGGCATCGCTTACCTCGAGTTCGGTCTCGTCACCGCTGACCAGGGCGTTCATCAGCGCGAACGAAGCGGCCTCCCAGGTGGCCGTGGCCCGCCCCTCCACGGCGACAATCTCATCCCCGTCACGCAGACCGCTCTCGGCCGCGATCGAGTCCGGGGTGACCGAACCGACCACCGGTCGCAGCCCCTCGACCCCGATGACGAACAGGGCCCAGTAAGCGAACACCGCGAAGGCTATATTGAACAACGGTCCGGCAGCGACAATGGCGGTGCGTACACCGAGATGCTGGCGGTTGAAACTGCGCGGCAGGTCGGCCTCGGCCACCTCGCCCTCGCGCTCGTCGACCATCTTGACGTAGCCGCCAAGCGGGATGACCGCAATCACATACTCAGTCTGGTCGACGCCGGCACGCCGTGACCAGAGCGCTCGGCCGAAACCGATCGAGAAACGCAGCACCTTGACCCCGAGGCGTCGCGCGACCCAGAAGTGGCCAAATTCATGGACGCTGATCAGCAGCCCGATCGCGATCAGGAAGGCCAAAGCAGAAACGACGACACCGCTCATCCGGGGTCGCCTGCCAATCCGGCACAGGGTTCGACAGCCCGCTGCCGCGCCTCGCCATCAAGTGCAAGGATCGCCTCGACATCACCGGGATTCCCGGCCGGGCAGCCTTCGAGGCACTCCTCGATGACCCGGGCGATCGCCGGGAACGGCAACGTGCCCGCGAGAAAGGCGGCGACGGCGACTTCGTTAGCGGCGTTGAGTACCGTCGGCGCCCCACCCCCGGCATGTGCGGCCCGGTAGGCGAGATCGAGGCATGGAAAACGCTCCAGTGACGGCTCGCTGAAGTCGAGTTGCCCGAGCGCTGCCGTGTCGAGCGGGGCCACGCCCGATTCGATCCGTTCCGGCCAGGCCAGGGCGTGGGTTATGGCCGTACGCATGTCCGGCCGACCGAGCTCCGCCAACAGCGAGCCGTCGGTGTACTGCACCATCGAGTGGACCAGGCTCTGCGGATGGATCACCACCTCGATCTGCTCCGGTGATAAACCGAACAACCAGCATGCCTCGATCACCTCGAGGCCCTTGTTCATCATGGTCGCTGAATCAACCGAGATTTTGCGCCCCATCTCCCAGTTCGGGTGGGCACAGGCCTGATCGGGCGTCACCCTGGCAAGCTTCTCGAGCGGCGTCTCACGGAACGGTCCACCGGAGGCGGTCAACAGGATATGAGTGACACCGGTCCCATCGAGGCCACGGCGGAAGTCTACCGGCAGGCACTGGAAAATGGCATTGTGCTCGCTGTCGACCGGCAACAACTCGGCGCCACCGGCCACCACCTCGTCGATAAACAGGCGCCCCGACATCACCAGCGCCTCCTTGTTGGCCAGCAGGATGCGCTTGCCGGCGCGGGCGGCGGCCAGTGTTGGCAGCAGGCCGGCCGCACCGACGATGGCAGCGACCACAATCTCCACCTGGTCGAGGGTCGCCACCTGCTCCAGTCCATCGACCCCGGCCAACACTTCGGTCGGGCAGTCACCCACCGACAGTTTCCCCGCCAGTTCGCTTGCCGCTCCGGCATCGGCCATCACGGCGTAGCGCGGTCGGAAACGGCTGCAGAGCGCCAGCATCCCGGTGACATCGCGATGGGCCGTCAACGCCTCGACCCGATAGCGGTCAGGATGACGGGACAGCACATCGAGCGTGCTGGTGCCGATCGACCCGGTGGCACCAAGCAGTGTGACCCCCTTCACCGCGCCCCTCCGAGCCAGGCCAGGCCGACGGCGAAAAACGGTGCCGCTGCGGTCAGGCTGTCGATCCGGTCGAGCACGCCACCGTGCCCGGGCAGCAAGCCACCGCTGTCCTTGACGTCGCCGTAACGCTTGATGAGGCTCTCGAACAGGTCGCCGAGCACCGACACTATCACCGTCGCCAGGCCGAGCAGAACAAACCCGACCTGTGACGGCCCCGTGTAGCCGAACCCGGCGCCCGCCACGATGGCGAACACGCCCCCGAGGACCAGCCCTCCGGCCACTCCTTCCCAGCTCGTCGCGGGGCTGACGTGGGACGCCAGTTTACGCCGCCCCCAGCGCCGGCCAGCGAAATAGGCGCCACTGTCCCCGGCCCCGATCAGGACCAGCAGAAACAGCACCAGCCAG
>QNFN01000089.1 GCA_003645555.1 Gammaproteobacteria bacterium
AAAAGGCGTATCTCTGCGTTGGCAAAGCTCGGAATAGGCTCACTATTCCAGCACTTTCCCGCCTTGATCTACGCTTTTTTGCTGTGCTCCTTGAGTTACCGAACTTCACGCATGGCCCACTAGCTTCGCATCAGAAATACCATTTCAGACCGGTCGCCTTGAGGAACTTGTAGATGGTGCGCTGACGGCGCACCGTCCATGCCTTGATGCCACCCGATTCCATCATCTTGCGACGCATCTCCAGCCACTCGGGCGACCCCCAGAGATAGGAGAGTTCTTTCAGATACTCGAAGGCGCTGTCGAGTTCGGCGCTCTGCGCCGCGCTGTCGACAAAAAAACCCATCTCGTTATTGAATAGCCGCGAGCGGTAGTCGAAATTCGAGGTGCCGATGAATCCCAGGTCGCCATCGATGATGAACTTGGCGTGCAATTTCCCGTAAATGCGTTCGCCACCGAACCGGGCGTCGTCGTTGCGCCCGGTCTGGTAGATGCGCAGTCGCGGATGCTCGACCATGCGTCGCCAGCTGGCATTGTCGGCCAACTCGGCGCCGACCTCGTCACGCCAACCGGCTGCGAGCCAGATCTGGCGCGATTCCTCGTCGAGCAACAGGCGCGGCGCCAGGTCCATGTCGATAACCGCCTGGGCACCGACGTTGTCAGAGGTCAGCACCGAGTTGACGATGATCTCGATCTCGTGTTCCGGGTGGACGTCGAGCCATTTGGCGATCTCGACGGCATCATCGTGCAGGATATTGCCGTCGGCATCGCGGTACTGGGCCGCGAACAGGTAGGGCGACACTAGGCGCAGGCGCTTGCTCGCAGTCTCTTTAGACTCCTTGAGCAGGTAGGTGATGGAGTTCGGATTATTCCTGAGATTGCCCAGTGGATCGGCGAGAACGTTGCTGTCGGTCAGGTTGCCGAATTCGTGGGCCAGCAACACGATGGCATAGTGCCAGCCGTCGCGCATGCATTGCGGCATTCCCTCAAGATGGCTCGCGACCAGCGGCATGGCCTTGACCGCTGCCAGGTTGGCCGCGGCGCGGTCACGATGGTCACGGTAGGTCGCCTCCGCCTCCGGGGAGTCGACCGCCTCGACCAGCCGGTTTTTCGGAAAATGCAGTAGCAGCGTGAAATAGATTTCGCTCGACTCGCCGACCGTGAACTCACCACCCACCACGGCCGGACCCGTTCGCAGCATGAGTTCGGTATCGAGGTAGGTGTCCGGATCGGGCTGGCCGTCGGCGGTGATGCCGTAGTAAGCGAGCGAGATATTTCGCCCGCCCGTCATCACCACCGCCTTGTCCGGGAATCTGCCGTCAACAACCAGGAGCTTGTCATGAGAACGACGGTTGTAGTTACCGAAGTTGGTCAGGGCATTGAACACGACTACCTGGGCCCGGGCCTTGCGGGTGGTGACCCGGCCATCCGCGGTGCGCATGAAATCCGCTTGCCGTGAACAACCCTGCAACGCACGCAGGTCATTGTTGACCAGGCTGTACGAGCCAATGGCATCGACCATCAGGCGCACGTCGACACCGCGTCGTACGGCGTCGCATAGGGCGCCAAGAATGGCCAGCCCGATGCGATCCCTGGTGAAGATATAGTAGGCCGCGTCGACCGTGTGCCCGGCGTTCTCGATCATCCACAGCTTGGCCGCCAAGGAGTTGAGGGCACCTTCCCGCGTCGGCCCGAGCAGCCGGGTGCGCGCGCTCTGCTGCAGTATGGTCGCCTCCTTACCGATCTCGATCGGGTCGACCTCGATTTCGGCCGGCGGTCGCCACTGGCGTTCCTCGTAGAGCAAGTCGATAAACGGATCGGCCACCGCGCCGACGGGCGGACAGTCCGGCAGTTGTTGCGTTCCGGCGGGACAGGGAGTTGAAGCCGGTTGCAATGCGGCACAGCCGGACAACACAGCCAGCACCAACAGTGTGACGATACGGACCAGCGTGACTGCCATGCGACTAGTGGGCCATGCGTGAAATTCGGTAACTAGGGAGCACAACCAAAAAGTGTAGATCAAGGTGGGAAAATGCCGAAATAGTGAGCCTATTCCAGGCTTTTACAACGCAGAGACATGCCTTTTGGCGAAGCGAACAGCAGCAGAGCTTTGCGCATGGCCCATTAGGGAACCTCTGATCAAATCATGAACTCGTATCTGGCGCCCAGAATGTCCAGCTTTGTCGTTGCAAAGCTTCACAATAGCTAGCTATTACGTGCGTTTTGCGCCTCAAATCTGAACATTCTGAAGCGCAATCTACTTCGTCCAGACTTAATCAGAGGTTCCTTAGCGCCCCACATCCAGCGCCAGCGTCGCAACCACCGCGTGGTGGTCGGAAACGGTGTCTGGAAGGACCTCGAACGACTCAAACATGATGCCGTTGGCGATCAGGACCCAATCCAGCCGGCTTTCCGGGTCACGGTAGGTGACGATACTGTCGTTGTCAGGATCGAATGCCTCGAGTTCGAGGCGGTCGGCCAGGAGGCGCACGGCTGAACGCTGTGGGTGCCACTTGGCGTTGAAGTCCCCGAGGATGATCATGGGCCCGGTCACGGCGGCCAGTACCTGGGCGATCTCGGCCACCTGGGACTCGCGGGCGTCGGTGCTGAGAAAATCGAGATGGACCGAGACGACAGCCACCTTGATTGGCTTATCGAGCCTGCCATCAGGATTCCATGCCACCACGCCCATGACGAAACCCTTGTTGGTCGTCGGTGGCGTCGGCGCGAAGGTGTGCGTCTGGGTCTGCAGGAAACGTGTACTGGAAAGCAGGGCCGTGCCGTAGGTCCCGAATATCGCTTTGACATGATGGCCGTGGACAAAACAGGGGAACCCGGCCGCATCGGCAAGATACTCGACGTGATCGAAGCCTCCGCTCCACTTGGATGGCGCATCGGCCTCCTGCAGCGCCACGATCTGTACCTCTGCCTCGCGGAACAGCACGGCAATGTCGTCGAGGTTGCGGCGTATGGTCGCGGTTGGGACCAGGGCCTGGTTGAAGGCCAGCTTCCTGCCGTGGGCTATGTTCAGGGTTGCGACGTTGAGGGTCGGACTGGTGATCACCTGCCCGCCTCCGGGCTTGTCGCGGCGGCATTCGGCGGCCGCCGCCGAGCCCGGGGTCATGAGCGACATCAGCAACACGGCCGCAGCGATTCCCGGCGCCGGGGTGAAGGCAATCATCCGGTACATGTCAGTCATGATAGGTGATCGTCGCCATGAACCGGAAACGCGCCACGGACAGTCCATCGATGGTCGTCAGCGTCATCGGTCCGGTCCGGCGCGACGCGTGGACGCAACCCCGGCTCATGCCCGGCCGTGGGATCGGGTCAGGCCGGGCAGCGCAGCAGGTCAACCCGCATCGGCTGGGCGAACTCGGCACCGCCGGGTCCGAGGTGGGCCTCGAAAGCGGAACGCACGCGGGCGTAGAGTTCGTCGTCGAGCCGGTGCTCGGTGTGGGTCACCTGGAGCATGCGCCGGTCGAACTCGGCGAAATCAGTGAACTGTACCGAGGCACGGAAGAAACATTGCCGCACCAGTTCCAGCCAACCTTTTTCGATCACTTTGCGGACCGCGGCAAACGCCTGCTCGCGCACCATGCGCTCATCGTGGAACAGTTTCATGATGTCGTTGTAGGGGCCGGCATAGACCGGCTCCGACACCCAGGCAAGACCGCCCGGACGCAGGACACGTGCGACCTCCTCGAGTGCAGCATCCATCAGTTCACCGGGGACGTGGTGTAGCGACTTGAACATCAGCACCAGGTCGAATGTGCTATCCGCGGCATCAATACGCTCGGCGCCACCGGCGGCAAAACTGACATCGGGAATCGGCGCGGCAGCGAGGTTCTTCGCATGCTGGGCGGTGTCGACCTCGGTGGCGACGATTCCGGCGACCGGATAGCGCTCGGCGATCAGCCGCGTCATCGCCGCGGTGCCACAACCAAGTTCCAGCACCCGGGCGCCGTCCAGCGGCAAGAGTTCACCGAGCAACTCGATCTCGGGTCGCAGCGGCGCATCGTCATCGGCGGCGATGCGCATCGATTCCCTTGTCATGGGTGACTCCATTGAGTCTATTTCTGTCGTGGCACACGCCCGAGCAGGTAGAACTCGTCGTTGGCACGCATGCCGGTCACTGCAGCGAGACGGTTGGACATGGCGAAGAAAGCGCTGATGGCACCGATATCCCATATTTCATCGTCGTCGAAGCCGAAGGCACGCATTTCCTCGATGTCGCTCTCCTCAACGCTGCCGGGGTCGACCGCGACCTGCACGGAAAAATCGAGCAACATGCGCTCTCGGTCACTCAACTCCGCGGTCCGGTAATTTATGGTGATCTGGTCGGCGATCTTCGGCCGCTTGGAGTAGATCCGGACCAGGGCGCCGTGCGCGATCACGCAGTACTCGCAGTCGTTGGCGGCGCTGGTGGCGACGACGATCATCTCGCGCTCGGCCTTGGTCAGGCCGCCTTCCTTCTCCATCAGGGCGTCGTGGTAAGCGAAAAAGGCACGGAATTCCTCCGGCCGGTGCGCCAGCACTGCAAAGACGTTGGGGATGAAGCCGGCCTTGGCCTGCACATCCTCAATACGCGCACGGACATCCTCGGGCAGGCTGGCCAGATCTGGCACAGGGAAGTGGCTCGGAATGTTTTCGCTCATGGTTTCTCCTGGGGATCCTTTGATGATTTATCGTAGGTACGCAATTACGCCGAACCGGGGCTGGTCAGCAGGTAGATCGCTTCGTGCATGCGGGTCACCCCCTTGTCACGGAATCGCTTGGCCTCGGCGAGGATGTCATGGCGTGCGACAAGTGTCGGTTGCCAGTCACTGTAGAGCGATTCGACCTCGTCCTGCTGCACCGCGAACGGAGGGCCGTCCATCTCCTTTTGCGGGTACTCGACCGTGATCAGCAACACCGACAGACCGGCGGGCAACAGATTGCGCAGGTGAGCCGCATAGCGTACCCGCATCCCTGGTGGCAGGGCGATTAGCGAAGCGCGATCGTAGACGACATCAACCGGACCGAGATCATCCCGGGTCAGGGCGAAAAAATCACCGCAGAGCAGACGGTAGCCGTCGGCCTTCCAGCGCTCGAACGACCCTTGAGGCCGCCGGGTTGCCTCCAGCCGCTGCTCGCGGAAAAAGGTCTCGATCGCCACCCGGCTCAGCTCGATGCCGATCACGCCATGGCCCTGGCCACGGAGCCAAGCCAGGTCGAGGCTCTTGCCGCAGAGCGGGACAAAGACCGTGCTGCCCAACCCGGCACCCAGCTTGGGCCAGTATTCGAGCAGGTAGGGATTGACCGTCTCCTGGTGGAAACCGATCTCGTTTTTGTGCCAGCGCCGGTGCCAGAAATCGTGCTCCATGCTCCCTCCACCTGATCCGTTGTCACCGCCAAACGCCTTAACTATCGGTCCATTTTATCGGTCATTGCGGAGCGACAACAATCAACCGGTGTGGATAGTTAAATGATTGCCGCCATGATCCGCGGCCACTTGCGTGGCTTGGCGTCCAAGCTAAGCTCGACGGTGACATCACTTACTACCCAGGAGGCCACCGATGGAACTGTTCAAGGCCCCGCCCGAAATGCGCGTCTTCCTCGCCGCAGCCGGCTTGATCCTCTGGGTCGGCATCTGGCATACCGGTTTCGCTGCCGCCAGCTGGGTGATCTACCTGCTCGGTATCTTTCTGCCGATCGCGGCAGCTACCGGGATCTGCCCTGGCCTGGCGGTTTCGCGCCTGATCTACGGCCAAATGTCCGCAGGCAAAGAAAAACCCGGCCCCGCCTGAGCGAGACCGGGTCGTTCAGTCGTGTCGAATCAGAAACGCTCGAAGATCGCCGCGATACCCTGGCCACCGCCAATGCACATCGTCACCAGGCCGTACTTGCCACCGATGCGCTTGAGTTCATAAAGGCATTTGACCGTCAGGATCGCGCCAGTCCCACCGATCGGGTGACCCAGGGCAACGGCACCACCGTTCGGATTGGTCTTGGCCGAATCGAACTCGAGGCCCTTGCAGACAGCCAACGCCTGGGCGGCGAACGCCTCGTTCGACTCGATGACGTCAAGGTCATTGACGGTCAGGCCGGCACGATCAAGCGCCGTCTTGACCGCCTGGATCGGACCTTCACCCATGTAGGCGGGGTCGACACCGGCGAAACCGTAGGAGACCAGGCGACCTAGCGGCTCGAGACCGGCGCTGGCGGCAGCACCCGCTTCGGCCAGCACCACGGCAGCGGCACCGTCATTGATACCGGAAGCGTTGCCCGCAGTGACCGTGCCATCTTTCTTGAACACGGTACGTAACTTGGCCAGTCCCTCGACGTTGATGTCGCCACGAACGTGCTCGTCGGTGTCGAACACCGTCTCGCCCTTGCGTGACTTCAGTGTCACCGGAAGGATCTGCTCCTTGAAGTAGCCGCTGGCGATGGCGTTTGCGGCCCGCTGGTGGCTCTCGACCGAGAATTCGTCCTGCGCCTCGCGGGTCAGGCCCCACTTCTCGGCGACGTTCTCGGCGGTGATCCCCATGTGCACGGTCGCAAACGGGTCAGTCAGCGCACCGACCATCATGTCGATCATGTTGCTGTCGCCCATGCGGGCACCCCAGCGAGCGGACGGCACGACGTAGCCGGCACGGCTCATCGACTCGGCGCCACCACCGATGGCGTAATCGGCATCGCCGAGCATGATCATCTGCGAGGCCGAGACAATCGCCTGCAAGCCTGAACCGCACAGACGATTGACGGTCAGGGCCTGGGAGTCGTGCGACATGCCACCGTTGACGCAGGCGACTCGCGACACGTACATGTCTTTCGCCTCGCTGTGGATGACGCTACCGATGACGCCGTGGGAGACCTGCTCCGGGTCGACCTTGGCCCGGGAGATCGCCTCCTTGATCACCATGGCACCGAGATCGGTGGCCCCAAAGCTTTTCAGCGAGCCGCCGTAATCGCCGATGGCGGTCCGGACTCCACTGAGAACGACAACTTCACGCTGGTCTGCCATGGTGTTTCCCCTTGATTCTGTTCAGATGACGGGATCCTGAGCGACCGGATGCCGCCCGAAGGTCGCGTATTATGCCGCAGCGCAGCACAGTCCGCCAGCACGCCCAAGGCCTGGCCTGACCTGGGTCACTCTGTGTCCTTGCGAGGCGCCAGATTGAGCGCGGCTGAGTTGATGCAATGGCGCTGGCCGGATGGTTCTGGACCATCGTCGAAGACGTGGCCGAGATGCGCATCGCAACGACTGCAGAGTACCTCGGTGCGGTGCGTGAACAGGCTATGATCAGCCTTGTAGACGACCATCTCTTCGTCCACTGCGG
>QNFN01000090.1 GCA_003645555.1 Gammaproteobacteria bacterium
ACACCTGTGAACGAGGTGGCGACTTGAGCCTCGGGCCGCTGATGGTCGATGTCGCCGGGACGACCCTGACCAGGTCCGAGCGTGAACAGTTGTCACACCCGCTGGTGGGTGGGGTGATCCTGTTCGCACGCAACTACCAGTCCACGGAGCAGATTGCCGAGCTGGTCGTGGAGATCCACGACCTGCGCAAGACGCACCTGCTGGTCGCCGTAGACCACGAGGGTGGCCGCGTGCAGCGCTTCCGCGAGGGCTTCACGCGGTTGCCGCCGGCCGCCTGCCTCGGCGACTGTTACCGCCAAGATCGGCCCCGGGCACGGCGCCTGGCCGAGGAGGCCGGCTGGCTGATGGCCAGCGAGTTGCGCGCAGTCGGTGTCGATTTCAGCTTCGCGCCGGTTCTCGACCTGGGGCGAAATGGTGGCGGTGTAATCGGCGATCGCGCTTTCGGTCGCAGCCCGGATACCGTTGCCGAATTGGCGATAGCCTACATGCACGGCATGCAAGCGGCCGGGATGACCGCCGTCGCCAAGCATTTTCCTGGCCATGGCGGCGTGGGAGAGGACTCGCACCTGACCTTGCCCGAAGATCGCCGTCCCTACGCCGATATCGCCGCCAGCGACCTGGTGCCGTTCGAGCGCCTGGTGGCTGCGGGCGTGCCCGGCATCATGAGTGCGCACATCCTCTACAGCCACGTCGCACCGCTACCGGCCACCTACTCATCGTTCTGGCTGCACGAGGTGCTGCGCCAGCGGCTCGGTTTCCAGGGCGTGGTTTTCAGCGACGACCTGAGCATGGCTGGCGCCGGCGAGGTGGGTGGCTACGGTGCGCGCGCCAAGACGGCGCTCGACGCCGGTTGCGACATGCTGCTGGTCTGCAATGCGCCCGAGGCGGTAGCCGAGGTGCTGAGCGCTCTCGAAGGCTACGTCGACCCGGTCGCACAGTTGCGCCGGGTCCGCCTGCATGGCCGGCACCCGGTCGAACCGAACCGTCTGCGCCGCTCCACACGTTGGCGTGACGCGGTACGCTTACTGGCTGACCTCGAGCGCGAGCCACTGCTCGATATCGATCTCTGACCCGCACTGGATCCTGGGCGTCGGATTGGTCAACCACCTCGGTATAATCGGGCCCGACAAGCCCGTGGCCGGTATGCAGGAGTATATGGAATGGTCGACCTGATCGAGCAACTCGAACAGCACCGCGACACCATCACCTGGGCGCTGCAGGCCTTTGTCGTGGTGTTCCTGGCGCTGTTCCTCGACTTCGTCCAGAAGCGGGTGCTCGGCCGGCTCCATCTCCGGCTGCAGGAGACACCGAGCCTATGGGACGACGCGGCGATCGATGCCTTGCGCAGGCCGCTGACACTGCTCATCTGGGTGGTAGGTATCGCCTTTGCTGCGGAAATTGTCGGTTCGGCAACCGACGTAGTGTTGTTCGATGCTGCCAAACCGCTGCGTGATATCGGCGTCATCACCGCGCTCGCCTGGTTCCTGATCCGTATTGTCAGCCGAGTCGAGAAGAACGTCGTCGCGTCGCACGCAGACGACGATGAGGCCTACGATCGCACCACGGTCGATGCCATTGGCAAACTGATCCGGGTCTCGATCCTGATTACCGCCGGGTTGGTGATGCTGCAGACGCTCGGTTTCAGCATTTCTGGCGTGCTCGCCTTCGGCGGCATCGGTGGCGTCGCCGTCGGTTTCGCCTCCAAGGACCTGTTATCCAACTTCTTTGGCGCCCTGATGATCTACCTTGATCGGCCCTTCGCGGTCGGTGACTGGATCCAGTCACCGGATCGCGAGATCGAGGGTACGGTGGAGGAGATCGGCTGGCGCCTTACCCGGATCCGTAGTTTCGACAAGCGCCCGATCTACGTTCCCAACGCCACGTTCACCACCATCGCAGTGGTCAACCCGTCACGCATGACCCACCGGCGCATCTACGAAACCATCGGTATTCGTTACGAAGATATCGGCGGCATGGATGCGATTATTATCGCGGTCCGTGCCATGCTGCGGGAACATCCCGACATCGATGACTCGCAAACAATGATCGTGAACTTCAATCAGTTCTCTGCCTCGTCACTCGATTTCTTCGTGTACACCTTCACCAAAACAACCAACTGGATAAGGTTCCACGAGGTCAAGCACGACGTGTTGCTGCGCATTGCCGACATTATCGCCAGCCACGGTGCGGAGATCGCTTTCCCGACCTCGACCCTACACGTCCCGGACGGCATCACCGTCTCTCGTGCCCCGGATGGACCGATGGCAGGTGCCGTCGACTAGCCCGGTTCCCCAAGACTGTGCCGGTCAGCCCAGCTTGGCCAGGAGAACCACGTGACCACTCTCGCGATTATCGGCGGCACCGGCCTGACGCAACTCGAAACGCTCACCATTACCCGGCGCGAGATGGTACAGACGCCCTATGGCGAACCTTCAGGGCCACTGACCCATGGTGAACTGTGCGGTGCCCAGGTGGTATTTTTGCCTCGTCATGGCCGGGCCCACACCATTCCACCGCATCGGGTGAACTACCGGGCCAACCTCTGGGCCCTGCAGCATATCGGTGTTCACCACATCCTCGCGGTCGCCGCGGTCGGTGGCATACGCGACGATATGGCCCCAGGCGTGTTGGCGATCCCCAACCAGGTGATCGATTACACCTACGGTCGTGCCCACACCTTTTTCGATGGCGATGAGAAGCCGGTCACTCACGTCGATTTCACCGAACCCTATTGCGGCATGCTGCGCCAGGCGCTGATCGAGGCCGGGAACAAGGCCGGTGTCGATCCACGCAGTGATGGTGTCTACGGGGCAACCCAGGGCCCACGCCTCGAGACGGCGGCCGAGATCGAGCGCATGGCTCACGACGGCTGTGACCTGGTTGGGATGACCGGGATGCCCGAGGCGGTCCTGGCCCGCGACCTCGGGCTCTGTTACGCGACGTGTACGGTGGTCGCCAACCGGGCTGCGGGGTGTGTCCCCGGAGTGATCAGCATGGAGGAGATTGACGCCAACCTGAAGACCGGCATGGAGCGCGTACGTGGGTTGTTGCACGAGGTCGTGCAGATCGACCTCGAACACGAGCACTGATCACGGTCAGGGTTTTGCAGGTGGTGTCGACGTAGCGGGAGTAGCGGGAGTAGCGGGAGAGGATGCGGCCGCAGGTTTCGCCACCTTGGTACCGTTCCCCGACGCGGATGAAGTCGGCGAGGGCGTTTCGGCAGCACCATCGCGCTCACTGGTCGCGGCATCCGGTGCCATTGCGGCCGTCGGTTGTATGGGCTCAGTCGGCACCGGTGGCTGGTAAGCGGTCGCCAGAACGAGTACCCCGAACGCCGGGTGGTCCACGTAATGCAATTCGTCGCTGCGCATGCGCCGGCTGTCGATCAGGCGGAACGGTTGACGCACGCGCGTGAATGACTCGGCTGGTGCAGGCGCGGCACCGGGTGTGATTACCGTAACCGGAGTTGCGACCGGTTCGGCCAGTGGAATGGCTACGGTGCGGGCCACAGGCTCAGTGACGGGGATGTCCAGTTCACGGGTCACCACCAGATCGAGATCGAGGTGCAGGTAGCGACGGACGCTCAGGCGCACCATGCCGTCCAGGATCGGCATCGATGTGCCATCCGGTGCGTCGGTCAGGCGCACCCATTGGGCGCGCTTGCGACTGCCCACCGGTTGACGCCATGCGGTATGCAACAGGACTGTGTGGCGTGGTTGGCGGCGCAGGCGGTCGGCCGTGTCTACCAGACGCAGCGGTGCGGTGCCGGCAGCAGGCGGGAGCGTGGCCGTTGTGTCCGGCAACCCCGGATACTCTGGCCACAGTTCGTTGCCCGGCGGCAGTCCTTCGCGGGCGAAGACCAGTATCTCCAGATCGAACCAGCGTGGGGCGGCTGTGGCGAGTACGGGCCAGGCCAGGGCCAGCAGCAAGAGGTGAGCGGGGCGGAGCATGGGGGCCATTCTAGCCCGAATATTGCACCAGCCGCCCCCGGGCCTGCCCAGAAGCCTTTGCAACACAAATGGAAAAGACGGGTTTTGAACCGAACCCGAAATATGCAGTTTGTTACCGGCCCGTGACCTATCACGGCCCCGGCTGGTCCAGGCACGCCTGGTCTTGCGCTTCAGTCAAGGAATAGCCACGGCTATTCCTTTCCCTCCAGCGCGGCGTCCAGCCACCCCTGTCCGGCGCCGGCATCCGCGATGCTGGTGCAATATCCGGGCTAGCCTGCCACGGGGCGCCGGTCAGGCAGCCGGTGCCGGCCGCAGCCGGTCGAGCAGGGTGTCGACTGCCTGCACCCGTGCCTCGATCGAGACCAGGGGCAGGGTGAAGCGCAGGCGATGGCCGTCTACCAGGCGGTAGGTTTGCGCCTCTTTCTGGATCAACTCAACCAGGCGAGCCGGGTCGATTTCCGGCGCATCATCGAAGACGAGCTGACCGCCTTCCGGGCCGACCTCGATACGGCGGATACCAAGTGGGGTGGCACGCTGCTTCAGCGCCGCCAACTGGAACAGGGTTTTTGCCGCTTCCGGCAGCAGGCCGAAGCGGTCGATCATCTCCACCTGCAGGTCGCGCAACCCCTCGGCGTCAGTTGCGCCACTGATGCGCTTGTAGAAGATCAGGCGCAGGTTAACGTCCGGCAGGTAGTCCTCGGGCAGCAGAGCCGGGGCACGTAACTCGACTTCAGGGCCGTGGTGCAGCGGTTTTTCGAGTTCCGGAATACGCCCCGACTTCAGCGCTTGCACGGCGCGTTCGAGCATCTCCATGTAGTAACTGAAGCCGACCTGTTCGATCTGGCCGCTCTGACCTTCACCGAGCAGTTCGCCGGCACCACGGATTTCGAGGTCATGGGTGGCGAGCAGGAAACCCGCGCCGAGGGCCTCGAGAGACGCAATCGCCTCCAGTCGCTTGATCGCGTCGGCGGTCATCGTCTTGCGCTCGGGGACAATCAGGTAGGCGTAGGCGCGATGGTGCGAGCGGCCGACGCGGCCGCGCAACTGGTGCAACTGGGCCAGGCCGAGTCGATCGGCGCGATCGATAATGATGGTGTTGGCACTCGGCACATCGATACCGCTTTCGATGATGGTTGTGCAGACCAGCACCTGGAAGCGGCGGTGGTAGAAATCGAGCATCACCTGTTCCAGTTCGCGCTCGGGCATTTGACCGTGAGCCACGCGCACCGTGGTGCCAGGAACGATTTTCTCCACCTCGGCGGCGGTCTTTTCGATGCTTTCGACGTGGTTGTGCAGGAAGTATATCTGGCCGCCACGTTTCAGCTCGCGCTGGATCGCCTCGGCGATCAGGGCCCGGTCCCAGCGGTTGACGAAGGTCTTGATCGCCAGCCGCTCGCTTGGCGGGGTCATGATCAGCGACAGGTCGCGCAGGCCGGAGAGCGACAGGTTCAGCGTCCGTGGGATCGGTGTAGCGGTCAGGGTCAGGATGTCGATCTCTGAACGCAGTGCCTTGATCCGTTCCTTGTGACGCACACCAAAGCGGTGTTCCTCGTCGATGACCACCAGGCCGACATTGTCGAAACTGACGTCGTTCTGCCGCACTCGGTGGGTGCCGATGACAATATCTACCTTGCCAGCTGCGAGATCGGTGAGGATCGTTTTCTGTTCCCTGGCACTGCGGAAGCGTGACAGTGCCTCGATGCGGACCGGCCAGTCGGCAAACCGGTCACGGAAATTCTGCCCATGCTGCTCGGCCAGCAGGGTTGTCGGTACCAGCACCGAGACCTGGCGGCCACCGAGCACGGCGACAAATGCAGCACGCATGGCCACCTCGGTCTTGCCGAAGCCGACATCGCCGCAGACCACCCGGTCCATCGGTCGTCCGGCGCACATGTCATCGACCACGGCCTCGATCGCGCTCGCCTGATCGGCCGTCTCCTCACACGGCAACCCGGCGCAGAAGGCCCGGGAGTCCGCCTCGTCGAGGGTGAAGGCGTGACCTTCACGTGCGGCACGGCGGGCGTAGACATCGAGGAGTTCGGCCGCGACGTCGCGAACCTGCTGCGCTGCCTTTTTCCGGATCCGTTCCCACTGGCCGCTGCCTAGCTTGTGCAGCGGCGCCTTGTCCGGATCGGCTCCGCTGTAGCGTGAAATCAACGCCAGCGATGCCACCGGGACATAGAGACGGTCGCCATCGGCGTACTCGAGGGTCAGGAACTCGGTCGTGACACCGTCGACACTCAGTGCCTGCAGGCCGAGGTAGCGACCGATGCCGTGTTCCTCGTGGATCACCGGGGCGCCGTGCTGCAATTCGGTCAGGTTGCGCACCACCTGGTCGGGGTCGCTGCCAGGACGTCGTCGACGGCGTTGTTGCGGTGCACGTTCTCCGAGCAACTGGCTTTCGGGAATAACGGCCAGTGGCGGCGTCTGCAGCAGCAGTCCCTGTTCGAGAGGTGCGATCGCCAGCGCCAGGCGCTGCGTACCTGCGGCAAAGGCTCCCCAGCCATCCGTCGCCTGCGGCTGGATGTCCCAGCCGTGCAGGAGATCGAGCAGCACCTCGCGTCGGCCCGCCGATTCGGCGGTGAACAGCACGCGACCCTCGAAGTCGGCCAGGAACCGCTTCAGTGACATGGCCGGGTCCGATGCGCGCGGCTGCACCGCGACCGGTGGTGGCAGTGCGGCGGCGAAGTTGATTCCGCCGCGCGCATGCGGCAGTGGAGTTTCGGCCACGCTGACCGCCACGCGCCGCGTCGGCTTCAGCGCTGCGTTGACCGTTTCGGGGTCGAGGTAGAGTTCGGCCGGTTCGAGCCGTGGCTGTTCACTGTCGTGGCGTCGCTGTTCATGGCGGGTGCCGACTTGTGCCCAAAAGGTCTCGGCCGCCTCACGGCTGCCATCGAGGCGGACGAACAGCGCATCGTTCGGCAGGTAATCGAACAGCGTTGCTGTCGTTTCGAAAAAAAGTGGCAGGTAGTACTCGAGGCCGCCCGGAGCGAGTCCCTGGCTGACGTCGCGGTAGACCTGGCAACATCCCGGGTCGCCTTCGAAACGGACTCGCCACGCCTGGCGGAAGCGAGCGATGCCGTCGTCGGTCAGCGGGAACTCGCGTGCCGGCAGCAGTCGAATTCGTTCAATGCGTTTGCCGCTGCGCTGGCTGTCCGGGTCAAACTCCCGGATCGACTCGATTTCGTCATCGAACAGGTCGATGCGTAACGGGGTGTCACGGCCCATCGGGAAGAGGTCGAGCAAGGCTCCCCGGACAGCGAATTCGCCATGCTCCATCACCTGGGCGACGCTGCGATAACCAGCAGCGGCAAGTCGCTGGCGGAGGGCGTCCATGTCGAGTTGTGCACCGCTGTCGAGCAG
>QNFN01000091.1 GCA_003645555.1 Gammaproteobacteria bacterium
ATGCCGGGACCTTCCCGGTCTATCCAGTCACGCGCCCGGACGACCCCGGACACCTGTTAGGGAACCTCTGATCCATTCATGAACTCGTATCTGGCGCCCAGAATGTCCAGCTTCATCGTTGCCAAGCTGCGCAATAGCCCGGCTATTACGTGCACTTGGCGCCTCAAATCTGAACATTCTGCATCACCATCTACTTCGCCCAGAATTAATCAGAGGTTCCTTAGCGCCACTACTGGCTACTGGCCACCGCCCAGACGATGGACATAGACCGCGAGTTTCTTGATCCCGGTCGTGTCCAGGGTGCCGGAAAAAGCAGGCATCTCAGCGCTGCGGGTCTCCGGGTCGGAGGGATCATTTACACCGTGGGTGATGGTTTGACGGATCGCCTCGGGAGTGCCGGCGAAGCGCCAGATCCGGTCGGTCAAATCGGGTGCGCCGATCATCTGGTTGCCCTTGCCATCCATACCGTGGCAGGCGAAGCAGGCGGCCTTACCAGTGAACAGGACCTTGCCGGCTTCGTGGTCGCGCCCGTCGGCAAGACCGGCCACGTACGTCGTCAGGTCATCAATCTCCTCGGCACTGAACCGTGCGCCGTGGGCCGGCATGATGCCGCGACGGCCATTGGTGATGGTCTCGACGATCTTGCCAATCTCACCACCGTAGAGCCAGGCATCATCGGCTAGCACCGGGTAGCCCGGATTGCCCTGGCCACCGGCACCAGGACAGGGCGCGCAACGGTCACCGAACAGCACCTTGGCCGAGGCGTCGGTGTAGTTGGCCAACTCACGGTCGGCGAGAATGGCGGCGGGCTCAAGCTCGGCGATCTTGGCCTCGAACGGCCCGCGGATGGCGTCGAGTTCGGCGACGCTCTCCTTGAACTCACCGATCGAGGTCCAGCCGAGCACGCCCTTGGTGTGGCTACTGACCAGGGGCACCATCGGGTAGAGGATTCCGTAGATGATCACGAAGATCCAGCTGGCATGAAAAGCGATGGTCCACCAGCGTGGTGGTGGGTTGGTCAGCTCACGCAGATTTTCATCCCAGACGTGGCCGGTGTCCGGGGCGTCATAGGGGTTGGTGTTGTCGGTCATCGCTTGTCTCCGGACTCGAAAGGCTCGTCATCGAACGGGATGAATCGCTGGGCTTCGAGGCGATCGCGGTTCCTGGGCCTGAGGGCGTAGAAGTAGAGGCCCACCATCAGCAGGAAGACCACCACGGTCAGGATCGTGCCGACCCAGTCCTGAGGTGTCATCGCCGCCCAGTCGGTAGCGAAATAGTCGCCGAGGCTACTCACGGTAGTCCCTGCCTTCACGGAAATTGATCATGGTGCCGAGCACTTGCAGGTAGGCCACCATGGCATCCATCTCGGTCTTGCCCTCGACCAGTGCCGGCGCCGCTTCGATGTCAGCATCGATGTAGGGCACACCGAGCATGCGCATGGCACGCATTCTGGCCTGCATCCCCGTACCGTCGATGCTGGCCTCGTCAAACCACGGGTAGCGGGGCATCACCGACTCCGGCACCAACGCACGCGGGTCGCGCAGGTGCTGACGGTGCCACTCGTCGGAGTACTTACCCCCGACCCTGGCCAGGTCCGGCCCGGTGCGCTTGGAACCCCACTGGAACGGGTGGTCGTACTTCGACTCCACCGCCAGCGAGTAGTGACCGTAGCGCTCTCGCTCGTCACGGAACGGACGGATCATCTGCGAGTGACAGAGGTAGCAGCCTTCCCGTTGGTAGACGTCACGCCCGGCCAGCTCGAGTGCACTGTACGGTCGCACGCCTTCACCGGGTTTCCAGTCGGCCAGCGTCTGACCCTCGCCGCGCTGCCACAGCACATCGGGGAACTTGGCGCTACCATCCGGGTTGCGTGCCGTGTCCTCCATCGTCGAGTCGAGGTAGAAGAGCGGTACGATCTCGACGATACCGCCGACCGACACCACCAGCGCGACCATCAGCGTCAGCGCCAGGATGTTCTTCTCCATCACCTGCTGGAACTTGCCCCATCGCGAATTTTCGGTTGCCATGTCGTGATCCTCTTCAGGCGTCGGCCGGCACGGTGCCGGTCTCGCCGAGCCGCCCATCGGCGGTCGCTTTGCGCACCGTCATGACGACGTTGTAGAGCATGATGATCGCGCCGATGACGATGCATGCCCCACCGACCACGCGCATCGCGTAGTAGGGGTGCATCGCTTCGACCGACTCGGCGAAGGTGTAGGCAAGCGTGCCGTAATCATCGTAGGCCCTCCACATCAGCCCCTGCATGATCCCTGAGACCCACATCGCGACGATGTAGATACAGGTGCCGATGGTGGTCAGCCAGAAGTGCACGTTGACCAGCCTGGTCGAGTACATCTCGGTGTTCCAGAGCCGGGTCACCATGTGATAGAGCGCACCGACCGCGACCATCAGCACCCAGCCCAGCGCCCCTGAGTGGACATGGCCAATGGTCCAGTCGGTGTAGTGCGATAGCGCATTGACCGATTTCAGCGACATCACCGGCCCCTCGAAGGTCGACATTGCATAACAGGCGAGGGAGGCGATCATGAAGCGCAGCACGTAGTCGGTGCGCAGTTTGTCCCACGCCCCACTCAGCGTCATCATGCCGTTGATCGCCCCGCCCCACGACGGGATGATCATCGCCAGCGAAATCCCCGCGCCGAGTGAACCGGTCCAGTCAGGCAGCGCCGTGTAGTGGAGGTGGTGCGCGCCGAGCCAGACGTAACCGAACATCAGTGCCCAGAAGTGAACCACTGACAGCCGGTAGGAGTAGATCGGCCGATTGGCCTGCTTCGGCACGAAGTAATACATGATGCCGAGGAAGCCGGCGGTCAGGTAGAAACCGACGGCGTTATGGCCCCACCACCACTGGATCATCGCATCCTGCACCCCCGAGAATATCGAGTAAGACTTGAACAGCGACACCGGGACGGCCAGCGAATTGACCACGTGCAGATAGGTGATCATCACCAACATGCCGAGGAAGAACCAGTTCGACACGTAGATGTGCGACGACTTCCGGATAGAGATGGTCATGACGAAATTGAACAGGTAGCTGAGCCAGACCACCGCGATCAGGATGTCGACCGGCCATTCGAGCTCGGCGTACTCCTTGGCCTGGGTCAGGCCCAGCGGCAGCGTGATCACCGCCAGCACGATCACCAGGTTCCAGCCCCAGAAGGTGAACCAGGCCATCTTCGAACTCCACAGCGCGGTACCGCAGGTCCGCTGCACGCTATAGAACGAGGTGCCCATCAGCGTGCAGCCACCAAACGCAAAAATCACGGCGTTGGTGTGCAGCGGACGCAGCCTGCCGAAGCTTAGATAGGGACTGTCGAGATTCAGGGCCGGCCAGGCCAGTTCGGCGGCAATGTAGACGCCGACCAGCGTCCCGACAACGAGGTAGACGACGGCCATGATCGAGAACCAGCGGATGACGTCGAAGTCATAGGTTCTCTCGCTTTGTTGGTAATCCACAGGGCTGTTCCTCGGTCAGGGTGCGGGCACTTGAATCTTGCGCCCCTGGGCGGACCGGCAAGGGTGGCGGGCGATGGCGGTTCGGTCCACTGAAGGTGTGGTTTGGGCATCCATGCTGTCGTGAAATATAGCCTTTCCATATGGAATTACCATCTGATCCAGGTCAATTACTGCGGTGCAGTATGGCGCCAGGCAGCCCTCGGACTGGGTCAGGATGCCGCAAGCGCCCTTGGACGGTACAATAATCGGCTTTGGCTTTGAGAAAGACGCACCATCCGGTGCCATAACAAGGATGAACGCAGCATGAGCGACACCTCTCTATTCACCTCCGAGTCGGTCTCCGAGGGCCACCCTGACAAAATGGCCGACCAGATTTCCGACGCGGTGCTCGACGCCATCCTGCGCCTCGACCCCAATCCGGGTAACGCGCGCGTTGCCTGCGAAACGATGATCAAGACCGGCGCCGTGATTCTCGCGGGAGAAGTATCAACAGAAGCCTGGGTCGACCTCGACGAACTGGTGCGCGAGGTGGTCTGCGACATCGGCTACACCAGCTCGGATGTCGGCTTCGACGGTTCGACCTGTGCGGTGATGTCGCTGATCGGCAAGCAGTCGAGCGACATCGCCCAGGGCGTCGACCGGCAGAGCGCGGAGGAACAGGGGGCCGGCGACCAGGGCCTGATGTTCGGTTACGCCACCGACGAAACCGACGTCCTGATGCCGGCACCGATCACCTACGCCCACCGCCTGGTGGAGCGCCAGTCGGAAATGCGCAAGAAGAACGTGCTGCCCTGGCTGCGGCCCGACGCCAAGAGCCAGGTCACCTTCCGCTATGATGATGGCCGGATCGCCGGGATCGACGCGGTGGTGCTCTCCACCCAGCACGACCCCGACATCGACCAGGCCCACCTGCACGAGGCGGTGATGGAGAACATCATCCTGCCGGTGTTGCCGGCCGAATGGCTGCATGCCGACACCAAGTACCACATCAATCCGACCGGTTCATTCATCATCGGCGGCCCGGTCGGCGACTGCGGCCTGACCGGTCGCAAAATCATCGTCGACACCTACGGCGGCATGGCCCGCCATGGCGGTGGCGCCTTCTCCGGCAAGGACCCGTCCAAGGTCGACCGCTCGGCTGCCTACGCCGGCCGCTACGTGGCCAAGAACATCGTCGCCGCCGGCCTCGCCGCGCGCTGCGAGATCCAGATCTCCTACGCCATCGGCGTGGCCGAACCGACCTCGATCAGCATCGATACTTTCGGCACGGCCAAGGTCCCGGAAGAGCGGATCGCCCAGCTGGTACGTGAGCACTTCGACCTGCGCCCCTGGGGCATCCTGCAGATGCTCGACCTGGTCAAGCCGATCTACCGCAAAACCGCTGCCTACGGTCACTTCGGCCGCGAGGAGCCGGAATTCGGCTGGGAGCGGACCGACCGGGCCGCGGCGCTGCGCGACGCCGCCGGTCTCTGACCGCCAGGCCGGCGCTCATCACAAGGCAGGAAGCCATGCAGCATGGCAAGCACTTCAGCATCAACGCCCCCTCCGGGCTCTCCCGACCCTGCTGGTCGCGGGCAGCCTGCTCGCCGGTTGCCAGACGGTCCCAGTCAGCAGGAGGCCGAGAAACAGGGCGGTTCGCCGGAGATAATCCGGCTGCTGCGCAAGAACGACTGCTTCAAGTGCCATACCGTCGATCGCGACAAGGATGGTCCGTCGTACCAGTCTGTCGCCGAGAAATACAAGGACCACCCCGATCCCCGGGAGTCCCTGTTCGAGCACCTGACCTCCAGCCCGACGATCACTGTCAACCGTAAGGAGGAGGCGCATGTCTCGTTCAAGACCACCGACACCCAGGAAATCATGAACGTCGTCGACTGGATCCTCAGCAACTGACCCATTGACCGCCGTCGGCTTTCCCGCCGTGCGAGACGCTACACCTTCGATCCGCCGGCGGCTATAATGCCGGCCCTGTCCGAGGAGCGCTGCAAGGCGGTCGTTTACCGACACCCCAGGCTCGGACCTGAACTGCGCTCACCGCAACCCCGTGCCGGACACGGGACGCCGGTGAGCGACGTCCCCCCGGCCACACGTCAATGGAGCAACACCATGACCACCGTGGCTAAACCCAATCCCCTACCCGACCACCTGGTCGCCGACCTGGCCCTTGCCGACTGGGGACGCAAGGAGATCCGCATCGCCGAGACCGAGATGCCGGGCCTGATGGCCCTGCGCGAGGAGTACGCCGGCCAGAAACCGCTGGCCGGGGCGCGCATCGCTGGCTCACTGCACATGACCATCCAGACCGCGGTGCTGATCGAGACCCTGACCGCCCTTGGTGCCGAGGTACGCTGGGCGTCGTGCAACATCTACTCGACCCAGGATCATGCAGCTGCCGCAATTGCCGCCGAGAGCATCCCGGTGTACGCCTTCAAGGGCGAGTCCCTCGACGAGTACTGGGAGTTCACCCACCGGATCTTCGACTGGGGCGACGGCGACGGGGCAAACACGATCCTCGACGATGGCGGCGACGCGACGCTGCTGCTGATCCTCGGTAGCCGCGCCGAGCAGGACCCGTCCGCCGTCGCCAACCCGCAGAACGAGGAGGAGATCGCGCTGTTCGCGGCGATCCGCAAACGCCTCGACAGCCAGCCCGGCTGGTATTCCCGGCGCCTCGCGGCGATCCGTGGCGTCACCGAGGAGACCACCACCGGCGTCCACCGCCTCTACCAGATGCAGGCTGAAGGTTCGCTGCCGTTCCCGGCCATCAACGTCAACGACTCGGTGACCAAGTCGAAGTTCGACAACCTCTACGGCTGCCGCGAGTCACTGATGGATGGCATCAAACGCGCCACCGACGTCATGATCGCCGGCAAGCTCTGTGTCGTGCTCGGCTACGGTGACGTCGGCAAGGGCTGTGCACAGGCATTCCGTGGCCTCGGCGCAACGGTCTGGGTCACCGAAATCGACCCCATATGCGCGCTGCAGGCGTCAATGGAAGGCTACCGGGTCGTCACCATGGACGACGTCGCCGGACTGGGCGACATCTTTGTCACCACCACCGGCAACGTCGACGTCATTACCCACGATCACATGGTGGCGATGAAGGACCAGGCGATCGTCTGCAACATCGGCCATTTCGACTCCGAAATCGCCATCGCCTCGCTGCGCCAGTACCAATGGGAAAACATCAAGCCCCAGGTCGACCACGTCATCTTCCCTGACGGCAAGCGCCTCATCATCCTTGCCGAGGGGCGGCTGGTGAACCTCGGCTGCGCGACCGGCCACCCGAGTTTTGTCATGTCGGCCTCGTTCACCAACCAGGTACTGGCGCAAATGGAATTGCTGAACAATCCCGATAACTACGGCAACGAGGTCTACGTGCTGCCAAAATCGCTCGACGAGAAGGTCGCGCGACTGCACCTGCAGCGCATCGGCGCCCAGGTCACGACGCTGAGCCAGCAACAAGCTGACTACATCGGCGTGCCGGTCGACGGGCCTTACAAGCCCGACCACTACCGTTATTGAGCCAGACACCATGGGTTCGCAACACACATTCAGCTTCGAGTTCTTCCCGCCAAAGACCGCCGATGGTGTCGACGCGCTGGACCAGGCCCGTACGCGGCTCGCCGCCCTCGAGCCTGACTTCGTCTCGGTCACCTTCGGCGCCGGCAGCTCGACCCGGGAAGGCACACTGGAGACGGTGCCCGCCTGCCAGGCCGCCGGG
>QNFN01000092.1 GCA_003645555.1 Gammaproteobacteria bacterium
ACCCCAAGGGACTCGACTTCGGTGCCCGGATCGGCATGCGCGCGCCGGAAGGTCGCGAGGGCTTCCGCCGCTCCTACGACCGCGCTGTCGACGTCCCCGGCCCGGCGGTCGATTTCCTCGGCGAGGTGGCCGCGGAGAACCGGCTGCACCTGGTCATTGGCGTCATCGAACGCGACGGCGGCACGCTCTACTGCACGGTGCTGACCTTCGGCCCGGACGGCAGCTACCTCGGCAAGCACCGCAAGCTGATGCCGACAGCACTAGAACGGCTGGTCTGGGGCTTCGGCGACGGCTCGACACTGCCGGTCTTCGATCCCGACATCGGCCGGATCGGCCCGGTGATCTGCTGGGAGAACTACATGCCGGCACTGCGCATGGCGATGTACGAGAAGGGCGTGCAGCTCTATTGCGCACCGACCGCCGACGACCGTGACACCTGGCTGGCGACCATGCAGCACGTCGCCCTCGAAGGACGCTGTTTTGTCCTCTCCGGCACCCAGTACACCACGCGCAGTGACTTCCCTGAGGCGTACGCCGCAGTCCAGGGAGACGATCCGGAAACGGTCATCTCGCGCGGCGGCAGTTGCATCGTCGGGCCGCTGGGCAAGGTACTGGCCGGACCGCACTTCGACGGCGAGACGATCCTGTCTGCCGACCTCGATCTCGACGATATCGCACGGGGGAAGTACGACTTCGACGTCACCGGCCACTACGCCCGGCCGGACATCTTCCGCCTGTTGGTCAACGAGAGCCCGCAGCCGGCGGTGAGCCGGGGCCACGGCTTCCCTGACGACACCTGAGGCTCGGGATGGCGGGCCGGAACCGGTCCGCTGGTTTTGATTAAAAGTCTCAGCCGGTTCGGGCGAGCCGCGAGACCAGGTCGTCGATGGCATGGTCGTAGAGTTCGCTGGCGCGCACCCGAAGTTCCGGTGCCCTCGCGGTACCGACCTGATTCTCCTCGTACGGTTTGCCGTCGAGCAGGTAGCTGATGCGGGCGCGAACGGTCGTCGACGTATCCGAACTCAGGTCATCAAGTACCAGTGAGCCCGGCGCCGGGACGTATTTCCCGGTCCGGGTGCGGTCCACCAGCAAGCCGGTCCCGGGTACGAACGCACTGACCTCGATATCGGTCACCTTGACCGTTTTCTGCTGCGGCAGTTTCGGTGCCTTCAGGGTGACTTCCCGGTGCAGGACAGTGATCAGGCTGGAGCCGAAGATGTCCTCGCCGAGATAGAAGCGCACGCCACCGCCCTCGACCGCCTTGGACACAACGAAGGGTGCAGCACGCTGGTCAGAGACGACCGGAATGTAGAGTTGAGACTCAGATGTGACTTCGGGTCCGGCACAGCCGGCCAGCCAAGCCAATAACGGAAGGAGGAGAGTCAGTCGAAGTTTGGCCATGGATTGCAGTCTATCTCGCGTATGTGCGGAACATGATCCGGAGTGGACCGTATCGGATGATTGGCTCCTGCCAAATGATCCTGATCAAATGTTCCAAGATCAGCTGCTGCAGCGCAATTGGCCATTGGTACAGGTACTGGATCCAGGTGCCTGTACGGAGATTTTTTCGAGGCGTTTCCATACTGCCAGGACGTTCCCGCAGCGGATGACGAAGCTACGCCGGGCGCCGGGCAGGTCCGCCTAGTCGGGGACCACCTTGCCCGGGTTGAGGATGCCGTCCGGATCGAGCGCCTGCTTTAGCCGGCGCATCAGGTCGACCTCCACCGGCGACTTGTAGCGCGCCACTTCGTCGCGTTTCAGCCGACCGACCCCATGCTCGGCACTGAAGCTGCCATCCATGCCCATGACCAGATCGAGGACGGCGTGGTTGACCTCCTCGGTCAGGGCGAGAAAGGCTTCCGCGGCCATCCCTGGCGGCTGGTTGAGGTTCAGGTGGATGTTGCCATCGCCCAGGTGGCCGAAGAAAACCAGCCGCACCCCGGGCACCAACCGCTCGGCCAGCGCCCCACCCTGCGCCAGCAATTCATGGGTGCGCGACACCGGCACGGCGACATCGTGACGGATGCCGGCACCGGTGCGCTTCTGCGCCTCGGGGATCGACTCGCGGATACGCCAGAAATCGGCGGCCTGGGCCTCGCTCGCGGCCAGCGCGGCATCAATCACCTCGCCCGCCTCGAAGCCCTCTTCCAGCACCAGTTCAACCAGGCCGCGCAGGTCGTCGCCGGGTCTGCCGGAAGCGAGTTCGAGGAGCACGTAGTGGGTGTGTGGCTCATCAAACGGGTCACGGGTGTCAGGAATGGTCGCCAGCACCAACTCCAGGCTGGTCCGGTTCAGGTACTCGAAGGTGACCACGGCGTCGCCCGACAGCTCACGCGCACGACGCAGCAGCCGCAGCGCCGCCTCCGGGTCGCTGACGGCGACGAAGGCAACCTGCATTTCGCGTGGGCGCGGATAGAGTTTGAGCACCGCGGCGGTGATGATGCCCAGCGTCCCCTCCGAGGCGAGGAAGAGTTCACGCAACGGGTAACCGGTATTGTCCTTGCGCAGCCGGCGCAGACCGTCCCAGACGCTACCGTCGGCCAGCACCACCTCGAGCCCGAGCACCTGCTCGCGGGCGTTGCCGTAGCGGAGGACGTTGGTGCCACCGGCATTGGTGGCGAGGTTGCCACCGATCTGGCAGCTGCCCTCGGCGGCGAGGCTCAGCGGAAATAGCAGTCCGGCTTCCTCGGCCGTCGCCTGGACGTCGGCGAGGACGCAGCCGGCCTCGACCGTCAGCGTGAAATTGGCCACATCGAGGTCGCGCACCCGGTTCATCCGGCCCAGCGACAGCAGCACCTCGCCTGCCTCGGGCAACCCGCCTCCGGTGAGTCCGGTGTTGCCCCCCTGCGGCACCACGGCCACTCCGACCACGTGGCAGAGCCGCACCACTTCGGCCACCTCGGCGGTGGTCGCCGGACGCAACAGCAGCGACGCCGTGCCGCGGTAGGTGCCGCGAGGGTCCTCTAGATGCGGCGCGAGCACCTGCGGGTCGTCACTCCATCCCTGTGGCCCGACGACGGCCTTGAGCTGAGCGGCAAGTGCCTCGGTCAATTGCGATCTGGCCATGGCGCGACTCTACCAGTACCGCTGCCGACTGCGTAGGCACGGCTGATTAACGACACAGGCAACGGCTACACTGCTGGGCAGACCCACGGGAGAGCAGGCGCGAATGGAAACCTCCGCGGCCGAAAAGTTCATGGCCCGCGCCCGGGCGATGCGCGATGCCGCCGTTGCCAGCGGCGACCAGCCCTACGGTGCGGTCGTGGTACGTGGTGGCGAGTTGATCGTCTCGGCACCGAGCCAGGTGGTGGTCACCACGGACCCGACCGCCCACGCCGAAATGGCCGCCCTGCGTGCCGCCGCACTGGCCCTGGGTCGCGCCGATCTAGACGGCTGCACCCTCTACTCCACCTCGCGCCCGTGCCCGATGTGCGAGACCGCCGCGGCCTGGGCCGGAATCGAGCGCATGATCCATGGCGATGCACTGCATGACGCGGGACGCCCGAGAGTGCGCCGATGCTGATGTCTGCAAGCAGCCGGCGCCGCTTCCTGCAGCGGTTACTGCAGGGTTTCATGCTGCTGCCGCTCGGCCTCTTCACCACTCGCCGAGCGATCGCGACCAACACGGTCGACGTTCGTTTCATCAACCGCGCCCTGGAACTGGCCCGGATCGGGAGTGCGCGCGGTGACGGCACGCACTACGGTGCGCTGGTGGTACGTGCAGATGTGATTGTCGCCGAGGGTTGGAACCGCGTGCACCTACGGGGTGACGCTACCGCCCATGCCGAGGTCGAGGCGATCCGGGAGGCGGCCCGTGTGCTTGGAACTCGCGACCTCGCCGGGTGCACGCTCTACACCAACGGCGGTCGTCCCTGCCGGATGTGCGAGGGAGCCGCCCACTTCGCCGACATCGATCGGCTGGTGTACGCCACCTCGGCCGACGCCATTACCGATGCCGGACGGCCGCAACTGGGTGGCTGCTGACACCCCGTGCCACTCGCAAACGGGACGAAAACCCGTGACGCGCTAGTCATCGTCGTAATCTTCCGGTAGCTCATGGGCGATGCCCTTGTGGCACTCAATGCAGGTCTTGCCCTGCTCCAAAGCCGGCTCCATCTTTTCTACCGCACGCCGTGACTGCTTGTGAAAATCCATACGTTCATAACTATGGCAATTACGGCATTCGCGCGAGTCGTTGGCCTCCATCTCGGCCCAGACGTGCTCGGCCAGTTCCAGGCGCTTGGCCTCGAACTTCTCCGGGGTGTCGATGGTGCCGCGCAACGCGTGGTAAAGCTCGTTGGTCGCGCGGATCTTGCGCCACAACTTGGCGCCCCACTCGCGTGGCACGTGGCAGTCGGGGCATCCTGCACCTACTCCTGACGCGTTCTTGAAGTGGCTCGAAGCGAGGTACTCCTGGTAGACCGTCTGCTCCATCTCGTGACATGAGATGCAGAATTCGACCCGGTTGGTGTGCTCCATCGCCGTGTTGAAACCACCCCAGAAAAGGATACCGAGGATGAACGTGGCGGCGAGGAGCGGCCAGCCAGCGGTCCGCTTGAGCATACCGTCACCTCCTCGTGATCTCGGGGATGAAAAAGATAAGGGGGCGCCCGTCCGCGCCGGGTCGCCCCCCTCGTATCTGGCTGCCGCCTAGCGCTTCGCGGGCAGCGAGGTCATGTGGGCCATGATATCGGCCGCGATCTGGCGATCGAACGCGCGCAGTGCCGGCATCTTCTCGGCGGGCTGGCCGTTCAAGATCTTGTGCATGACCTCCCAGGGATTGCCCATCTGCTTGCCGAACGGTTTCATCTCCTTCGGCTGCAGACCATCCTTGCCGTGGCAATGGGCGCAAACGGTGTTGTAGTAGGCCTCACCGCGGGCCGCATCACCCTTGGGTTTCTTGGTCGCCCGATCGATATAACGGTCCATATCGACCTGACCCTTGGAGACGAACAGCGCCAGGGCGCTCAGGTCGTCAGACGAGAGCTTGTTACCGTAGCCGTGGGTCGAATCCTTGAGCACCGCGACGACCTTGGCCGGGTCGGCGCCGTTCATACCATTGATCCCCTTGATACCGCTGGAGTGCTTGCCGCTGCTGTAGGCACCGTCGACACCCATGTAATCCCAGCCATGGCACTCTTTGCAGCGCCAGTTGGCGTCGGGTTTGCCGGCGTATTTCTTGTCTTTCGGGTAAGCGGGGTGGGCGGTTGTCGGCTTGTCAGCGTCGATGACCTTGTACCACTTGTCGTAAAGCAGACCACCGTAGGACAGGGTTGACTCCTGCTCGGCCGACACCGCTAAGGTCGAGATCGAAACGAACGCTGCCGCGATAACGATCGTCAGCAGGCGGGAAGAATACATGCGCGCGAATGCGTAATTTTTCATCTTGGGACTCCTTTCCTCTTTATTGTGTGGCCCAGTCATTCCGCACTGCGGGGAACGAAAGGACCATTAACACTTAAGCAGTAGTAGGTGTATCACTATCAGCCCAATAGATAAATACGCGTAGACCCGTACAGCGTGCGCTATGCTGGCGCCGCTGAAATCACCGAATAGTCGGAGGAAACATGCAAAGTTTTTCCGTGGCCGTGATCGGCCTCGGGGCGATGGGCCTCGGCATCGCCCGGTCGTCCTTGCGGGCAGGACTCGGCACCACCGGTTGTGATCTGCGTGAAGAAGCGCTCGAGGCCCTCGCAGCGGACGGCGGACGGTCGTGCCGCTCCCCGGCCGAGACCGCCACGGGCTGCGATGCCCTGGCGATCGTGGTCGTCAACGCGGCGCAGACCGAGTCCGTACTGTTCGGTCCTGACGGCGCCGCCTCAGCGCTGCGCAAGGGTGCCGTTGTCCTTGGCTGTGCCACCGTGCCACCGGCCTTCGCCCGTGACATCGGCCAACGTCTCACCAAACTCGGGCTGCTCTACCTCGATGCCCCGATCAGCGGCGGCGCGGTCAAGGCAGCGGCCGGCGAACTGTCGGTCATGGCCTCTGGATCGAGCGAGGCATTCACCGCCGCCCGTCCGTTGCTGGATGCTATCGCCGCGACGGTCCACGAACTTGGCACTGAACCAGGCCAGGGATCGACCATGAAGATGGTCAACCAATGCCTGGCCGGCGTGCATATCGCTGCCGCAATGGAGGCGCTGGCACTCGGCATCCGCTCGGGTCTCAATGCCAACCGGGTGTTTGATGTCATCACCCACTCGGCCGGCAATTCGTGGATGTTCGAGAACCGCGTGCCGCACGTGCTTAACGCCGATTACGCGCCACGCAGCGCCATCGACATTTTCGTCAAGGACCTGGGCATCGTGCTCGACGCCGGCCACGGCAGCGACTTCCCGCTACCGATTACCGCTGCCGCCCACCAGCAATTTCTTGCCGCCGCCGGCATGGGCCTCGGACGCGAGGACGACGCCGCAGTGGTCAAGGTCTACCAGACACTCGGTGGCATCACACTGCCCGGCGACGACGGGGAGTAAAGACCATGCCACGCTTCGCCGCCAACCTGACGATGCTGTTCAACGAGGTGCCATTCCTTGAGCGCTTCGGTGCCGCTGCAGAGGCCGGCTTTCGCGGCGTCGAGTTCCTGTTCCCCTATGACTACCCAGCCGAGGCGATTGCCGGGCAACTCGAGGACCACGGCCTGCAACAGGCGCTGTTCAACCTGCCGCCCGGCATTTGGGATGCTGGTGAGCGCGGGCTTGCGGCGCTTCCCGACCGACGCGGGGAGTTCCAGGACTCCGTCGAAATAGCCCTCGACTATGCCCGCACGCTGCACTGCCCAACCCTGCATGTCATGGCCGGGCTGGTCGTCGAGGAGAAACACCGGTCAACCATGCGCGAGACCTATATCGACAACCTGCGCTTTGTTGCCGATGCCTGCGCCGCCGACAACATCAGTGTGGTCATCGAGCCACTGAACGACCGTGATGTGCCCGGCTACTTTCTGCCACACGTGGACACAGCCGCCGAAATCATCGCCACTGTCGAGCGACCCAATATCGGACTGCAGTTCGACTTCTATCATGTGCAGATCATGGACGGTGACCTGGCCCGACGCCTCGAGCGCCATCACGATGTCATCCGTCATGTACAGATTGCCGGAGTGCCGGAACGGCACGAGCCCGATGTCGGCGAGGTCGCCTACTCATACCTGTTCGAGTTGCTGGACAAGCT
>QNFN01000093.1 GCA_003645555.1 Gammaproteobacteria bacterium
GAGGCCGGACTGCTTGGCGTTCTTGCCGAACGCGACCGACAGCAGCTGAGAGTAGTAGACCACCGGGATGTTGAACTTGGTGCCGAACTTCTTGTTGATCTGGCCCTGGTAGACCTCGACGTTCATCTGGCAGACCGGGCACGGCGTGGCGATCAGGTCGGCGCCGTTGTCGTAGGCCGCCTCGACGATGTCCTTGACCAGCGGCTGGCACTTTTCCGGCTCGGAGAACATCAGGGCGCCGCCACAGCACGACACCTTCTTGTCGTAGTGGGAAATCGCGTCGGCTCCACCGCTCTCGATCATTTTGTCGAGGTAGAGCGGGTTCTCGAATGATTCGCCGTCGATGCCAAACGGGCGGTTGGTCTGGCAGCCGACGTAGCCGGCGACCTTGAGCCCTTCCAGCGGCCGTACCACTTTTTCGGCGAGGGCGTCGAAGCCGAAATCCTCGACGATCACTTCGCACATGTGGCGCGCCTCAGGTGCCTCGTCGAGCTTGAGCCCGCCGGCGGCCAGCGCCTCGTTCATGTCGCCCATCATCTCGGCGTCTTCTTCGAGCCGGTCCTTGGTCTCGCGGGTGGCCAGCCAGCAGGCGGCGCAGGTGGCGACCATGTCCTGGCCCGGGTGAGCCTGGGCCGACAGCGCCAGGTTGCGTGCCGACAACGCCATGCGCGGCAACTCGCCGCCGTCGCCGTAGCCGATCGATGCCGAGCAGCAGTTCCAGTCCGGGATCTCGTTGAGTTCGATGTCGAGGACATCGCACATGCTCTTGACCGAGACGTCCATGTTGGCGGCCGAGCCGAGCTTCACCGAGGAGCAGCCCGGATAATAGGAATAGGACTTCTTCGCCATCAGTCTCTCCTCAGGCCTGGTACTTGGCAGCTTTGGCCAGTTCGATCTCGCGTGCCTTGTCGAGGATCGCATTCAAGCCCTTCTTGTCGGTGCAGCCCTTGTGGGCAAACAGCCCGAAGGGGTTCATGCGCTTGGCCCTGAGCATGCCAAGGCCGACCGGCAGCATCTCGATGGCTTTTTTGATGCCTTCGCCGAAGCCATTCATGAAATAGAGTTTCAATGCCAGCGAGGTCTCGTTGGCGTGTCCGGACGACGACAGGTTTTTCCAGAAGATCTTGGAAAACTTGCGTGTTGGCAGTTCCTTGGGTGCCAGGCCGAGGCGCTCGGCATAGTGCGCCAGGCCGTGCATGATGTGGGTGATCGGCACCTCGCGCGGGCAGCGCACCAGGCAGTTGTAGCAGGAGGTGCAGTACCACATCGATGCTGATGAGAGCACTTCCTCGCGCTTGTTGGCGCGGATCATCATGAACAGTTCCTGGGGCGGGTGTTCCCAGTGCGGACCAAGCGGGCAGGAGCCCGAGCAGACGCCGCACTGCATGCACATCTTGACCCAGTCGCCCTCTTCGACGTTGGCCTCGACCTCCTTGAGGAAGTCGTCGCGATACCTGGTCACCGTGGCCGCGTTCATGTCACTCATCTTTCTTCTCCCCAGGCCCTAAAACTTGAAGGGGCTGAGACCGATCTTTTCGATGGTCTTCATGTAGTCGTTGATGATCTCGGGGATCCGCTGGATGTCGGTGATCGCCACCTCGTGAGTCAAGACCCGCTCGGGCTCCAGCGACAGGGTCTTCAGCGTCTCGTCGACCTTGCTGATGCGCTCGTGGGCCAGCTCGGAGCCCTTGACGAAGTGACACTGGTAGTTGTCGCCCTTCTTGCAGCCCATTAGCAGCACGCC
Organism: Gammaproteobacteria bacterium; assembly: GCA_003645555.1. Lineage (GTDB taxonomy): Bacteria > Pseudomonadota > Gammaproteobacteria > QNFN01 > QNFN01 > QNFN01. The sequence continues at coordinate 1,745 of QNFN01000093.1, forward strand.
GTCATAGCCGTTGTTGAGGGCGTCGGTGACCCAGATCAGGTTGACCGAGCCGAGGCAGCGGACCGGGATGATGCGCACGTAGGGGCTGTAGTGCTGTCCGGTCATGCCGGCCATGTCGAGCGCCGGGTAGGCATCGTTCTCGCAGGCCAGGATCAGCACCCGTGGCTTCTCCTCGAACTCGTCAGGAATTTCGACGATCTTGAGCTGCTGGCCGACGGTCTCGACCGAGTAGTTCTCGAACGAGATCACGCGTACCGGGCAGGCGCCCATGCAGGTGCCGCAGCGTCGGCAGCGGCTGGAGTTGAATAGCGGGTAGCTCTGTTCGTCCTCGTCGATGGCACCGAACGGGCACTCGACGGTGCAGCGTTTGCACTGGGTGCAGCCCTCCTTGCGGAAGGAGGGGAACGACAGGTCGCCCGAGCGCGGGTGGGCGGCACGGCCGAGCGCGGCCCCCTCGACGGCCTGGATCGCCTTCAACGCCGCGCCGGTCGCATCTTCCTGCGCCTGCTGCATGTCCATCGGCCGGCGCACCGGACCGGTCGGGTAGATGCCGGTGCGGCGCGATTCGTACGGGAAGCAGATGAAGTGCGAGTCGGCAAAGCCGTGCTTGAGCTGCGGCACGTCCGGACCCTGGCGATACTTCAGGTTGAGGATCGACTCGACCGGGATGGTGACGGTGTTCTCCTGGGCGGTGCCTTCGGCACCCGCGGCCACGCCGTCTGCTTCTTCATTTTCCTCGGCCGCGATGGTGTCGATGTCGACGCCGCTGTTCGGCACCATGCCGGTCGCGAGCACGACCAGGTCGGCGCGGAGGCTGGTCTGCTCGTCGAGGATCAGGTCGTTGTAGCGAACCTCGAGGTCGTCGTCGCCCGGCAGCACCTCGCTGACGGTGCCCTTGCAGAACGTGACGCCGCACTCCTGGCCGGCACGGTAGAAGTCCTCCCCGGCGGCACCCGGGGTGCGCAGGTCGGAGAACAGCACCGTGGCGCTGGCGCCGGCCTCCTGGGCGTGCATCGCCTGGCGGATCGAGGTCAGGCAGCAGTGACCGGAGCAGTAGGGCAGATGGCCCTCCTGGTCCGAGCGTTGGCCGGCACACTGGACGAAGACCACGTGCTTCGCTTCGCGACCGTTTGTCGGGCACTGGATCGGGCCGCCGTCAGCCGCCTTGACCAGTGCCTCGAAGCCGGCCTGGTCGACCACGTCCGGGCTTTTTCCTGCGCCGAGTTCCGGCAGGTTGGCCATGTCGTAGTCGGTGTAGCCGGTAGCCATGACGATGGCCCCGAAGCGCTCACTCGCAGTCGATCCGCTTTCGGTGCCGATCTCGACTTCGAAGCGGCCGGGGGCGCCGTCGGTGCTGGTGAGCGCGGCATTCAGGCGTACTTCGATACGCGCCTCGGCCTCGATGGCGGCAATCAGTTCGTCCACCCCGCTCGGTTCGGGCTCGCGGTAGGGCGCTTGCTGCGGAATGCGCGTCTGCAGCGTGGCGGCATGGCCACCGAGGGTGGCCGATTTCTCGACGATGGTGACGTCGTAACCGGCCCGGGCCGTCTCTAGTGCCGAGGTCATGCCGGAGACGCCGCCGCCGACGACCAGGATGCGTCGGCTGGTGTCAGAGACTGGATCGCCCTGCGGCGTGGCCATGAACTTGATCTCGGCGCAGGCCATGCGGACGTAGTCTTCGGCCATCTCCTGGGTCGTTTCGCGCGCCTCGTCGCCGTCGGGCTGACTCCAGATCACGCCCTCGCGCAGGTTGGCGCGGGCCATGGCGACGTCGTCGAAGGCGAATGCCTCGGTCTTGGCGCGGCGCGAGCAGGCGGCGATGACGACGTGGCTCACCTCACCCGAAGCGAGGTCGTCGCGGATCAGTTGCACGCCCTCGGCGTTGCACAGGAAGCCGTGTTCACGTACCACACCCATCTTGCCGTCGCGGCTGGCGACGTTGGTCTGCGCGGTGCTGTCGAGCCGTTCACCGAGACCGCAGCCGGTGCAGATATAGGCACCGTATTTCTTGTCATCAGACATCTCGGCTCTCCGTGGCTGCCACGCGGTTGACCACCTGGATGGCGCGTAGCGCCGCCGCGGTCGCGTTCTGTACCGCCCGGTTTACGTCCAGTGCCTCGCTGGCGCAGCCGGCACCGAAGATGGCGCCATCGGCGGCGACGAAGCCGTGCTCGTCGCCGGTGACCGGTCCCGGAACCTGTCCGGCCGGCACGCTTGGCTCCATACCCGTGGCCAGTACGACCAGGTCGTGCGGGTTGCTGTAACGGTGGTAGCCCTCGGTGTCGACGCCGTGCAGCAGCAGGCCGTGGCTGTCACGATCCTCGGTGATGTTGGCCACTTTGGACTTGATGAACTTGACGTTGGGGTCGGCCTGCACATCGCGGTAGAAATCATCGATGCGGTCGATGGCGCGGATGTCGATGTAGTAGATCGTCGAGGTGACGTCGTCAGCGAACTGCTCGCGCACGTAGGTGGTCTGCTTCAGTGAGGCCATGCAGCAGATGCGTGAGCAGTGCTCAAGATGGTTGCGGTCGCGCGAGCCGGCACACTGGATGAAGGCGATATTGGTCGGTGCCTTGCCGTCGGAGGGGCGCACGATTTTGCCATCGGTCGGACCGAACGGGTCGAGCATGCGCTCGAACTCCATGTTGGTGACCACGTTGGTGAAGCGACCGTGGCCGTAGGGCTGGATCTTCCCGGCATCGTAGGGCTTCCAGCCGGTGGCCCAGATTACCGCACCGACCTTCATCTCGACGGTCTCCTCGACCATGTCGAGATCGATGGCGTCGGCCTTGCAGGCCGCCTTGGCCTTGTCGGCGTCCGGGGTGCCGATCAGTCGCGGGTCAAGGACGTAGCGCTGCGGCCAGGCCATGTTGAAGGGCAGGTAGGCGCCTTTGCGCTGGCCCATGCCGAAGTCGAACTCGTTGTCGAACTCGGCCTCGACGGCATCGGCGCAGTCGCCACAGGCGGTGCAGTTGTCGTTGACGTGACGCGGGGCGAGCTTGACCGCGACGCGGTAGTCACCGGCCTCGCCGTCAATCGCCGTGACCTCGGCCATGGTCAGCACGCGCAGGTTGCGGTTGGCCTTGAGTCGGCGCAGGTTGATCTCCAGCCCGCAGGTCGGGAAGCAGAGCTTGGGGAAGTACTTGTAGAGTTGGGTCACCCGGCCGCCCACGCTCGGGCCTTTCTCGACCAGAATTACCTGCTTACCGCACTCGGCAGCTTCCAGGGCCGCTGTCAGTCCACTGATTCCACCGCCCACGACCAGGATGGTCTGGTTGGTCGCGACTACGTCCGTCATTCGTCTACCTCCGCCTGGGTCGTGAGGCTCGCCGGTTCGCAGAGGTCTGCGCCGCGGTCCGTCACAACAGGGACAGTGCACTTTTTCTCAGTCTGTGCCGCTCCGCAAGCATAAGGAGGCACCCATCGGTGCGGTATTTCCCATAGGGGATAAGGCTTGCCGGCATGTAGCGAGAAGGTCACGTTGCGGGAAGCTGGATCGAAAATCCAGCTGAATCTATCTAGGCACCTATAAGTAAATCTAATCGTAGTGACGGTCACGCCTTATGGTGTTGTTCAGGACCTGGCTCCCGCAGTCGAAATCGGTGTCGGGCTCGAGGAGGCCGCTGTCGGACATGGCGGAAAGTCCCACCCGGTAACTAATAAGGAACCTCTGATCAAGTCATGAATTCGTATCTTGCGCCCAGAATATCCAGCTTTTTCGTTGCCAGGCTTCGCCATAGCTCGCTATAACGTGCGCCTTGCGCCTCAAATCTGAATATTCTGCATCGCAATCTACTTCGTCCAGACTTAATCAGAGGCTCCCTAATACAAAAAATTCGAATAACCTCGTCAGATATGTCCGCTTTGATTGCGTGATGAGCGGCACTATCTTGTCAGTCATCAGCAGTACCGCTGCATTCAAAGTATTCAGTCAATTAGACTGTTCAAGGAGATCGAAATGGCAAGCAACGCGATCAATCGCCTTCTGGTCACCGACGACCAGCTCGGCAGCCTCGCACTCCGCATCCCCATGGGGATCATTTTTATGGCCCACGGTTCACAGAAGCTGTTTGGCTGGTTTGGTGGTTACGGCCTTGAGGGTACCGGACAGTGGATGGCCTCGATCGGTCTCGATCCGGGTTACCTGATGGCGCTGTTGGCCGGCTCAGGCGAGTTCTTCGGTGGCCTGGCGATCCTGCTCGGTCTGCTTACCCGTCCGGCTGCGGCCGTACTCGGCTTCACCATGATCGTGGCGATTGCCAGCGTGCATCTCGGCAACGGCCTGTTCATGAGCAACAATGGCTACGAGTTCGGCCTGGTACTGCTCGCCGGGTCCGTGGCCCTGGCCCTGCTCGGTGGTGGTCGCTGGTCGCTGGACCGGCTGCTGGCCGCGTCCGGAATGACGTACGGCCGGCATACGGTGGCCGCTCACGGTTGAATGCAGGGTGAATTCTGAAGCAGGAAGCCCCGCTCCGGCGGGGCTTCTTCATTACTCATGCGAGGTTAGGGAACCTCTGATCAAATCATGAACTCGTATCTGGCGCCCAGAATACCCAGCTTTTTCGTTGCAAAGCTTCGCAAGAGCTAGCTATTACGTGCGTTTTGCGCCTCAAATCTGAACATTCTTAAGCGCAATCTACTTCGTCCAGACTTAATCAGAGGTTCCTTAGGGCCACGCTGGGATTTACGGATTTAGTGGACGAGTATGAACAGGGCCCGGCGTCCGCGCTGGATGTTGAGCAGCAGTTGCTCGTCGCTGACGTCGATGGCGTCTAGATCGGCTACCGAGGTTACCGGCCGGCGGTTCAGCGACAGGATGATGTCGCCTTCCCTGATGCCGTTGCCCCAGGCCGGGCTGCCGCGTTCGAGCGTACTGACCAGGAGCCCGCGCAGCCGGCCGTAGAGCGGGTGGCTGGCGTCGAGGTCGCGCAACTGCGCCCCAGTCAGCCGCCGGTCGACCTGGCCCCCGTTGGCCGTGCTGGAGGCCGTCTCGGTTGCTTCGGCCACCTTGAGTCGCAGGGTCCGTGGCCGGCCGTCCCGGATGATGCCGAGTTCGATCACTTCACCAATGCGGTGCAGTCCGACGGCGTTACGCAGTTGGGCCGCGCCCCGTAGCGGCTTGTCGTTGACCGAGACGATCACATCGCCGGGACGCAGTCCGGCCCGCTCGGCGGGTGAGTCGGAAATCACCTGGGAAACGATGGCGCCGTGTCGCTGTTCGATTCCGAACGCCTCGGCCAGTCGCGGGGTCAGATCCTGCAGGGCGATCCCGAGCTGACCGCGGCGTACCTCGCCATGCTGCACCAGCTGTTGCACCAGTTCGCTGACCATGTTCGCCGGGATGGCGAAGCCGATACCGACGTTGCCGCCCGAGGGGGCCAGGATCGCGGTGTTGATGCCGATCA
>QNFN01000094.1 GCA_003645555.1 Gammaproteobacteria bacterium
ATCCGCGCCCGCTTCTTGTCAACCGACTTGATGACGGTCCACGGTGCATCAAGGGTCGAGGTAAAGAAGAACATGTCCTCCTTCGCCTTGGTGTAGCTGGGCCACTTGTCCTGCGACTCACGATCGACCGGGGAGAGTTTCCACTGCTTCAAGGGGTCGGTTTCGCGCCGGGTGAAGCGGTTGAACTGCTCATCCTTGCTGACCGAAAAGTAGAACTTGAGCAGGTGGATACCGGAACGGACCAGCATACGTTCGAACTCCGGGGTCGAACGCAGGAACTCGCGCACCTCGTCCATGGTGCAGAAACCCATGACCCGCTCGACACCGCCGCGGTTGTACCAGCTGCGGTCGAACAGCACGATCTCACCGGCCGACGGCAGGTGCTGTACGTAACGCTGGAAGTACCACTCGGAGCGCTCCTTGTCGGTCGGCTTCTCGAGTGCAACCACGCGCGCGCCACGCGGGTTCATGTGCTCGATGACACGCTTGATGGTACCGCCCTTGCCGGCTGCATCCCGGCCCTCGAACAGCATGCAGACTTTGGTTCCCGACTCCTTGATCCAGTTCTGGAGTTTCAGCAACTCGATCTGCAGCGGCCGCATCAGCTGCAGGTACTCGCGCTCCTTCATCTTGTAGGGTCGGCGCTTGCGCCGCTCACGCCCCTTCGGCGCCACGTCACCCTGCTCTTCCTGGACGGTCTGGGTGGCAACATCGACCGGAGTCACACCCCCGTCATCCTCGACCGCCATGACCTCGCGATCGATCAGCATGTCATCATCGGTGTCGTTGTTTCCTGGGTTCTCGGCTTCGTTGGCCATGATCGTTGTCTCTCGACTGCGTTGTTATTGAATTGATTGCCCGAGGCCGGGCAATTTACCCCTGGTCAGTTCAGCTTGTCGGTATCGGGCGAGGGGATCGGCAACGGCTGCGCCTCGATGCCCTCGTCATGCAATTCGCGCACCTCGTCATGGGTTGCCTGACCGCGGATGTTGCGCTCCTCCGCCTCGCCGTAGTGCATTCGCCGTGCCTCGTTGGCGAACTTGCTGCCGACGTTTTCGAAATTGCGGTCGACGAAGTGCTGGAACGCCTTGACCATCGCCACCTGGGCACGGTGTGCGGACGACGCGGCATGACCGGAGGCAGGAACCATTTTGGACTGCGCCCCTCGATTCAGACGGGCCGCCGATGGCTTGCGAAGCACTTCGACCGAGTGGCAGACGGGGCACGACAGCAGCCCGTCGTCGCACTGAGTCTGGAAGTCGTCCGGACTACGAAACCAGCCCTCGAAGCCGTGACCCGCGGCGCACTTGAGATCGTAAACCACCATCTTCAGGAGCCTCTGGATTCTGGACAAAGTCGATTGTGGTTCAGAATGTCCAGAATCAGCCGTTCCTTATTGTTGCCGGCGCTCAGGCGCACCGCTCCTAGTGGGCCATGCGGGAAGTTCTGTAATTCTCAGAGCCCCGCTCGTGGGTCCAGGCAAGGCGCACTGCGCAGGGAATGGTGTGCCCTTTCCAAACCGTGTAACGCGGCATGGACCCACGAGCGGGGCTCCCTTCGGGCCAGCCCACAAGCCTATCAAAACGGCGCGATTGTAACAGAGCCACCACACCATCTCGCCCGGCGACTCTGCCACAAGATAAATGAGGGCTTATCGATCCATCACGCGAATTGATCGCACCAGACCGAATTCGGGTAGCCCCGATGGTAGACTTGAAGTCACCCGAAAGACGGCGGACCACCCATGTGGTACCGACGCAAGCCGGCTTGAGACAGCAGACGGGTCCCGGGCCCAAGCCCGGAATACTGGGGGAAAACCACACATCTGGCTATCGCAGGGGGCGTTTGATGGCGCTTGAGGAACTGATCGCGCGCGGCGGAGAACTGATGCTGATCGGCATGGGGGTGGTGTTCGCCTTTCTCGCCCTGCTGGTCCTGACCGTTCACCTGGTCTCGCTGACGATCCGGCGCCTCGAGGCACGTCATCACCCCCAATCCGACCGAGCCGTACCGGATGACGGCGCGCCGGAGCCAGAAGTGATTGCCGCGATAGCTGCAGCGCTAAAGTGCCATCGTCTGCACCAGGACGGCTACTGATTGGGCGCTCGTTTCGCGCCTGAATCTGACAGGGGGACATAAGGACTGTGAGTAATTCACCACTCAGGATCACCGAAGTCGCTCCGCGCGATGGCCACCAGTCGCTGCTGGCGACGCGTTTTCGCACTCGCGATATCCTGCCGATCGCCGCACAACTCGACCAGGTCGGCTACTGGTCGCTCGAGGTCTGGGGCGGTGCCACGTTCGACGCCTGCATCCGCTACCTCGGCGAGGACCCCTGGGAACGTCTCCGGCAACTGAAAAAGGCGCTGCCGAACACGCCATTGCAGATGCTGTTGCGCGGCCAGAACATCCTCGGCTACCGCCACTATGCCGACGATGTCGTCGAGGCATTCGTCGAGCGTTCGGCCGAGAACGGCATCGACGTGTTCCGTATCTTCGATGCCATGAACGACCTGCGGAACCTGCGAACCGCGGTGCACGCGACCAAGGCCGCGGACAAGCACGCCCAGGGCACCATCTCCTACACCGTCAGCCCGGCGCACAACATCGACATGTGGATCGACATGGGCCGTGAACTCGAAGACATGGGCTGCGACTCGATCTGCATCAAGGACATGGCCGGGTTGCTCAGGCCCTACGTTGCCGAGGAACTGGTCACACGCCTGAAAGAGACCTGTTCAATCCCGCTGGCACTGCACTGCCACGCCACCACTGGGCTCAGTACCGCCAGCATCATCAAGGCGGTCGAGGCAGACCTCGACATCGCTGACACGTCGATCTCGTCAATGAGCATGACCTACGGTCACTCGGCGACCGAATCGGTGGTCGCGATCCTCCAGGACACGCCGCGTGCGACCGGCCTCGATCTCGGACTGCTCGAGGAAATCGCCGCCTATTTCCGCAAAGTGCGTACTCAGTACGCAACGTTCGAAGGCTCCCTGCGGGGTGCCGACTCACGCATCCTGGTCGCCCAGGTGCCTGGCGGCATGCTCACCAACATGGAGAACCAGCTACGCGAGCAGGGCGCGGCAGATCGCCTCGACGAGGTACTCGAAGAGATTCCACGGGTTCGCGAGGACCTCGGCTTCATCCCGCTGGTGACCCCGACTTCGCAGATCGTCGGCACCCAGGCGGTGCTCAACGTGCTCACCGGTGAGCGCTACAAGAGCATCACCAAGGAGACCGTGGCGCTGCTCAAGGGCGAATATGGCCTCACTGCCGCCCCGGTCAACCGTGAGTTGCAGGTGCGGGTACTCGATGGCGCCGAGCCGATCACCTGCCGGCCAGCCGACCTGCTCGAACCGGAGATGGTCCATCTGACCGAGGAACTGACCGAACTCGCCAACGAGAAGCACCTCGATCTCAGCGATGAATTGACCGACGACGTGCTGATCTATGCCCTGTTCCCCCAGGTGGGGCTGAAGTTCCTCGAGAATCGCGGTCATCTCGAGCGCTTCGAACCGCACCCGGCTGACTCAGCCCTGGTCAAGGCCAAGTCCGGGAAGCCCTCCCCGACGGTCCAAAAACCGGCCACGACCAGCGAGCACTACCGTGTCGTCGTCAATGGCAGGACCTACGCGGTCGAGATCGCTCCGGGCGGTGAACTGGCTGCGGTCGCACCGACCGCACCGGTGACCGCCGTACCTGCGGCTGCCAGCGATGGCGGCACACCATTGCCCGCACCTCTCGCCGGCAACATCTACAAGGTCAACGTCAAAAAGGGACAGAAGATCAAGACCGGCGACGTGGTTGTCGTCATGGAGGCGATGAAAATGGAGACCGAGATCCGTGCCCCGGCGAGCGGCACCGTGATCCAGGTGGCGGTCAAGGAAGGCGACGCCGTGCAGGTCGGCGACATCCTGGTCTCACTGGCCTGAGCCACGATTGATGAAAGAGAGCCTGTACGAACTCTGGGCCACCACCGGCATTGCTAATTTCAGCCCGGGGGAGGCACTGATGATTGCCGTCGGCGGACTGCTGATCTACCTGGCGATCGGGCGCAAGTTCGAGCCGCTGCTGCTGCTGCCAATCGGCTTCGGCGCGGTGCTCAGCAACATCCCGATTGCCGGCATCAGCGGTCCCGATGGTCTGCTTGGCATGATCTATAGCGTCGGCATCGAAACCGGAATCTTCCCGCTGCTGATCTTCATGGGGGTCGGCGCTCTGACCGACTTCGGCCCGCTGATCGCGATGCCGAGCACGCTGTTCCTCGGCGCAGCAGCCCAGTTCGGCATCTTTTTCACCCTGCTCGGCGCACTGGCAATGAATTTCATACCCGGGCTCGAGTTCACCCTCGCCGATGCCGCGGCGATCGGCATCATTGGCGGCGCCGACGGACCGACGGCGATCTTTCTGTCGTCACGACTGGCCCCGGACCTGCTCGGCGCCATCGCGGTGGCCGCCTACTCCTACATGGCGTTGGTGCCGATCATCCAGCCGCCGATCATGCGCGCGTTGACCAGCGAGGCCGAACGCAAGGTGGTAATGACCCAGCTGCGCCATGTCTCACGTGCTGAAAAAATCGCCTTCCCGCTGACTCTGTTGCTGCTTTGCGTGTTGCTGTTGCCGACGGCCGCTCCGCTGATCGGCATGTTTGCCTTCGGCAACCTGTTGCGCGAAAGTGGCGTCGTCGAACGCCTCAGCCGCACGGCGCAGAACGAGTTGATCAACATCGTCACCATCTTTCTCGGCCTGGCCATAGGCAGCAAACTCTCAGCAGACAAGTTCCTGACTCTCGAGACCCTCGGCATCCTCACCCTCGGCGCCATCGCTTTCTCGATCGGTACGGCAACCGGGGTGCTGATGGGCAAGCTGATGCACCGGCTAACAGGTGGCAAGGTGAACCCACTGATCGGTGCCGCCGGCGTCTCGGCCGTACCGATGGCGGCACGCGTGGTCAACAAAGTCGGACTTGAGGCCGACCACCACAACTTCCTGCTGATGCACGCCATGGGACCGAACGTCGCCGGCGTGATCGGCTCCGCGATTGCCGCCGGCGTCCTGCTGGCCCTGGTAGGACCGTGAGTACGTCATCAAGGGGGCTGCCGCCCGGCGGCCTGGTGCTGGCATCGACTTCGCCCTACCGGCGCGAACTGCTCGGCCGCCTCGGTCTCCCATTCACCACCGCGCGTCCCAACGCAGATGAGACCGCGTTGCCGGACGAGTCGCCCGAAAAGCTCGTATACCGCCTGGCCGAGGCCAAGGCACGCTCGGTCGCCATGAGCCATCCCGACGCACTGGTGATCGGCTCCGACCAGGTCGCCGTACTCGACGGTGCGGTGATTGGCAAACCGGGTACGCCGGAGCAGGCACGGGAACAGTTGCTACGCGCCTCGGGGCGCGGCGTGCGCTTCCTGACCGGGCTGTGCCTGCTGGACGCCGCCAAAGACGAAGCCCGGACGGTGGTCGAGCCATTCACAGTCCATTTCCGCACCCTCGACGACGCACGTATTGCCAGCTACCTCGAACACGAACAGCCTTATGACTGCGCAGGGAGTTTCAAGTCGGAAGGGCTCGGTATTGCGCTGTTCGAGCGCCTCGAGGGTGATGACCCAAACAGCCTGGTCGGGTTGCCGCTGATCCGGCTGGTCTCCCTGCTCAAGGAGTTTGGGGTCAGCGTGCCCTGAGCCGTGCCCGCGTCCGCGGTCTGGCTGCCGGAAACGATACTGCAGAGGCAGCCACTGATCGGGAGACAACTGGGTCGATCGACGTCCCTCGAGGAGGTGGGTGCAGTCTCAAGCGATCGAGTCTCTAGCCCAGAATTCCCTGTTATCCAGGAATCTAGAGGGAAACAGCAGAAAATTTGTTTCTGTTGTGGCCTTTTAACTGGCGCAAGCCTCTATTCTGCATATGATAACTGCATCAAACGAGTGACGCGATCAAGAGCTGTCATTTGACGCCCCTAATAACGACGGCAGCAAGCCCATTTGGCAACTGTAATGCCTTTGGGCCTATCCACCTTAAGCCCCTAGCTACTTGACAACCTCGAGCCTACTAACTTCCAGTATCAACTCACCGTCATCGTAATCCGCCTCTCCAAAGATCTTTATCACGTTATCAGGCGTAATATCGCGTCCGCCGAAGTCACCCTTGGTGATCTCTACCGTGACAGTGCCTGAGTCATCCTTGAAAACATAGTCGTTTCTTCTTATCTGTGAAACGATGCTTCCTCGCAGGACGAATCTTCGATCATCGCATTTTGCTCCGGACACGCCCATGTCAATTAGTCCGGAAAGGCCTCCTCTTGAATTATCAAGCCCGCACTCATCCCTGAAGCTCTCGATGGTATCGGTTGCGCCTCCACTACTGCTACCGCCTGAGAAGCCGGCCAAAGCCATACTCGGGACACACATGAGCGAGAAAATAAAAGCCGTAGTCGTTACAGACTTGTTTGTCATGTAGCTTAGTCCTCTCTTCCATATTGAAATGAACACGTAAGTAAAGATATGCACACTGCCGATCAATAGCAATATTCGAGAGGTAAGCCAGAGAACGAAGAGACTGGCAAGCGTGGGGTAAAAGTCTGGGTAGGATTTATTGTAATTTTTTAAGCCGCTGAATCATATAGTTTATTCAGCATAAAATGGCGGTGGATGCATAGAGCGATGGCCTCTCCAGGGAATTCCACTCCCTAAGCGAACCAGAGATCGTCTCCGAATCGCTGATTACTTGGCGGATCAAGAAAGCCGCTTCGATCAATCCCAAATGACGCTTTCATAATCCTCCTGGAGCAGGGCATTGAGGTTGTGGCGATGTTGACCGCCCGGCAACTCCCTGCCGTCGTGATAGATCAACAGGGGTGAGAATGGATCGTCCTCGGAGCGCGCGAGTGCGGCGATGTGGTCCGGGCTCACCGTGTAGCGCCCGACGCTCTCCTCCACGGACCAGTCGACATCGGAGAAGACGACATAGGCCAGTTCAGAACAGACAATGGAGTGATTGGTCTCAACGTCGAAATTGAAATCGTAGGCTTTCCCTACCTGGGCGAATGCAATCAGGAGATACGCTTTTCTTTGCGCATCTGAGAGACCTTCCTTCCTGACCACGGC
>QNFN01000095.1 GCA_003645555.1 Gammaproteobacteria bacterium
CTTCGGTGTCGCCAATAAAAATGCGCCCTCCGGCCACATCAAGGCCACTGCTGGACGAGAATTCACGTGACCAGATGAGGGTCCCCGACTGGCGTGCTATGGACGCCACCCGCCCTTGGTAAGCCACGGCATACACGGTATCCCCGCGCACCACAGGCGCGGCGTCGAGATCCACCATGCGATCGAGTTCACTGCGTCCGCGGGGAGTCGCGATACCGATCTCCCAGATCTGGCGACCATCCTGAAGGGCGAATGCCGCGAGTTTGCCGCTGGAAAACCCACTGATGACCAGGTCACCATCTACCTGTGGCGGGCTGGTGCCACGCAACGACAGTGCCGGCACGCTGCTGTCGTAGTACCAGAGGCGTTGACCACTGTCAGCGTCGAGAGCCGCGAGCCGACCATCAGCCGTCTGAACCATCACCACGGCCACCCCGACCCCGGGCCGGGAAAGCATTTCGCTCGAAACGCGTGTGCGCCAAAGTTCCCGACCGTCATCAGCCGCCAAGGCAGCGACCTGGGCATCGGCCGTCCCCACCACCACACGCCCGGCACCGACGCCCGGACCGCCGCTGATCGGCAGTTCGGTCTGTACTCGCCAGATGTTCTTGCCGTCAGCGAGAGTGAATGCCGAGACGACCCCCTCGTGGTCGGCACAATAGATGCGCTCCCCATCAATCGTCAGCGACAGCGCCAGCGCGGCCTCACCGGCACCGGCGCCGCAATCGGCCGCCCACAGGCGGGCTACCGGCAATGTGGCCTCGAACTCGGTCAACTCGGCGGGTTGCGGCCCCACGTCGTCATCTTCACCGATCCCGAGAAACCCTCCGCAACCGCCAGTGACCAGCGCTGCCAGGAGCAGGCTCAGCCAGCGGCTCATCGCCCTGTCTCCCCAGCCAGTTCGAGACCAAGGTCGTCAAGCTTCATCTGCACAATGGCGCGGTTCTCGCTGCCGGTGGCCAATGCCTCCCGGTAGGCCGTACGTGCCGCTTCGGCCTGCCCTTGATCACGCAGGAGATCACCACGGATCTCCGCCACCTGGGCCTTGAACAGTTCGCCAGGCAGAGAATCGAGCTGGCCCTGGGCGGCAGGGATATCGCCTTGATCGATCAGCACCCGCGCCAGACGCAGTCGTGCGACCGCAACCACCTCTTCCTGCCCGGCTTGCGCAACGACCCATTCAAGCGAGGTCTGCGCCGCCTGCGTGTCGCCAGCATCGAGCCGTGCCCGGGCCTCGGCCAGGGTCGCCAGCGCCGCGTAGGGGGTGCTGCCGTACTCGTCGCGCAAGCGGGCGCTTTCGGTGATGACCGTGGCCGGCTGTGCGCGTTCCAGTGCCACCAGGACACCGGCGTGCAGGTCGGCAGCCACCTCGGCCTGGGCCGTGACGTGGCCCAGCCAGCCCCGATAGCCGAACAGGCCTCCGAGGCCGACGACCACGCCAATGATCAGTGCCTTGCCGTTCTCATTCCACCACTTGCGCAGTGCCTCGATCTGTTCCTGTTCCGTTTCGTAGCCGTCCAAGATCCCCTCCGTCCGTTATCTCAATCAGATCGCAGATCGAGTAATGACCGCAGCCGTGCAGCCAGTTGGTCGATCGCGACATTGGTCTGTTCCCCGCCCCCACGCAGCGGCTTGATCGCCGCTTCACCGCGCGCCCACTCCGCGTCGCCGAGTACGAGTGCAATCTCGGCTCCGCTACGGTCAGCACGCTTGAACTGGCTTTTCAGGCTACCGCCTCCACAGTGGAGCGACAAGCGCAGCCCGGCAATCTCATCACGCAGCCGCTCACTCAGCACCAGGGCCTCGACCTCGAGTGCCGCATTGCCGACCACCACGTAGACCTGGGCCGAAGACGTGCCACGGCTGTCTGCCTCATCTGCAGCCAGCAACTCGACCAGTCGTTCGAGCCCCATTGCAAAGCCAACTGCGGCGGTCGGGCGTCCGCCAAGTTGCTCGACCAGGGCATCGTAACGGCCCCCCGCGCAGACGGTGCCCTGCGCCCCGAGCCGGTCGGTCACCCACTCGAAGACCGTGCGCCCGTAGTAATCGAGGCCACGCACCAGGCGCGGGTTGATCACGTACTCGACCCCGGCCGCATCGAGCCGTGCACACAGGCCATCGAAATGGGCGCGTGACGCCTGACCGAGGTGCTCAAGCAGGGCCGGTGCCGCTGATAGCAGTGGCTCCATCTCCGGATTCTTGCTGTCGAGGATACGTAGCGGGTTGCTCTCCAGCCGACGGTGACTGTCTTCGTCGAGCTGCCCGGCATGGGCATTGAAGTAGTCGACCAGACGCTCGCGATAGGCCGCGCGCTCCTCACTGTCACCGAGGCTGTTGAGCTGCAACTCGACCTGTCCGGCAAGACCAAGGCGTTGCCACAGGCGGCGGCTGACCAGGATCACCTCGGCATCGATATCCGGGCCGTCCATGCCGTAGGCCTCGAGCCCGACCTGGTGGAACTGACGATAACGGCCCTTCTGCGGCCGCTCGTAACGGAACATCGCTCCGCGATACCAAAGCCGCTGCACCTGGTTGTACAACAGGCCGTGTTCAATGCAGGCGCGGACGCAGCCCGCGGTCCCTTCCGGCCGCAATGTCAGGTTGTCGCCGTTACGGTCGGCGAACGTATACATCTCTTTTTCGACGATGTCGGTGACTTCGCCGATGGAGCGGGAAAAGAGCTCGGTCTTCTCCAACAACGGCAGGCGGATCTCACGATAGCCGTAGGCATCGATCACTTCGGCGACAACCGCCTCGAGGTGCTGCCAGGCGGCACTCTCCTGCGGCAGAATGTCGCGCATACCGCGGATCGCTTTCACCCCGGTGGTCTTCACCGGCTACGACTCCCGGCGCCGCCTGCCGTATGCAACGACTCAGTCCTCATTACGCCGACTAGCGAGGATGTCGCGTACCTGGCGTTCGAGAGTATCGAGCAGCGTGGCATCGTCAACCTTGCCTGCCGGAGCCCCGTTCAGGTAGAGCAGGTTCGGTTCACCGCCGGTGACCCCGACCTGGGCCATCTTGGCCTCACCAGGCCCGTTGACGACACAACCGATGATGGCCAGGTCCAGGCTGTCGGTAACGTCGCTGAGGCGTTCCTCGAGAGCGTTGACCGTGGCGATGACATCGAACTTCTGCCGCGAACAGGTTGGACAGGCGATGATATTGACCCCGCGGGTGCGCAGGTGGAGGCTTTTGAGGATGTCGAATCCGACCCGCACTTCCTCGACCGGGTCGGCCGCCAGCGAGACCCGCAGCGTGTCGCCAATACCTTCCATCAACAGCGTGCCCAGACCAACCGCCGACTTGACCGTACCTGAACGCAGCCCACCGGCTTCGGTGATGCCGAGATGCAGCGGAGCATCGACCTGTCCGGCTACACCACGATAGGCCGCGATCGCCATCTGCACGTCGGAGGCCTTCAGGCTGACCTTGTACTCCTGGAAATCGAGTCGGTCGAGCAACCCGATCTGCTGCAGCGCCGATTCGACGAGGGCCTCGGCGGTCGGCTCGCGATACTTCTCCAACAGCGCCTTGTCGAGCGAACCGGCATTGACGCCGATACGAATCGGGATGCCGTGGTCACGGGCGCTCGCCACCACCTCGCGGACCCGCTGCTCACGCCCAATATTGCCTGGATTGATACGCAGGCAATCGGCACCGAGTTCGGCGACACGCAACGCGATCCGGTAATCAAAATGGATGTCGGCGACCAGTGGCACATCGACCTGCTGACGAATGCTGCCGAACGCGACAGCCGCCTCGAGCGTCGGCACCGAAACCCGGACAATGTCGGCACCGGCCTGTTGCAATGCCTCGATCTGGGCGACTGTCGCCGCGATGTCGCAGGTCTCGGTGTTGGTCATGCTCTGCACCGAAATCGGCGCATCGCCTCCAACAGGGACGTCGCCGACCATCAGCCGGCGCGAACGGCGACGCTCAGGAGCAGTGTGAAAGCGCATCGGGATCTGTACGGACTGTGCTGACCGTCAAGGATTACGGGTGACGATGTCGCCATCCTCGTCGTCGAGGACAAATCGGGCGATACCCTTGCGTTCGTACGCGGCGTGGTCGACGGAACGACCGTTGAGTTCGACCGCCACTGCCCTGGCCTTGCCGAGGAGCACCAGGAACGGCCCTTCGCCGGTCACTTCGCGGGTGGTGCCACCACGCAGCATGTCGAACACCAGCCGTGTGCCGTCAGTATCGACGACCTCTACCCAGACGTCATTGCTGAGTCGCAGCTTGAGGCGATGGCCGGTGGGTGCGGGTGGCGGCGCAGGTTCTACAGGGACCACCTCCTCTACTACCGACGCGGGATTGCTTGCCGTGTCAGAGTCTTCCGCCACGGAAGATCCAGCACTCGGCCCGGACCCGACCAGCGCAGGATCACTGGCATTGGGCATGACATCAGGTACCGGTTCGGGTACGGGCATCATCGGCGCTAAAACGGGCGTTGCGGGAACCGGGGCCAGTGTCGACTCGCCGATCCGCGTCAGGTCACCGATCTCCAGCCGTCCTCCCTGGGCCCACCATAAGGAGGCGAGGCCGGCGCCGACGACAAGCAGAACCACAACAATCGTGCGCAGCGACAGGCCACGGCGGATACGTGGCGTGGCGGCGGCCGGGCGTGGCCTGAGTTCCAGTGGCACTTCGGGCGCGCGCACCTGTTCATACTGTTTGATCAGCTCATCACTATTCAGGCCAACCAGGCGTGCAAAATTCATGATGTAACCACGCACGAAAACCGGAGCCGGCAACTCATCGGTGGCATCACGCTCAAGGGCCTGCACGACACCGAGGGTCAGGTTGAGGCTGGCAGCGACCTCTTCCACGGTCATGTTGGCGGCCACACGCGCCTTGCCCAAGCGACTTCCAGGGCCGGGCTGTGGGGCCAGGACCTCCTTCTCCCGCCCGCTTTCGGTACCGTTATCAGGGCCGTCTATCATCATCTCTCCGATGTCAGCAGCAGTTTTGTTTCCGGTGATGTCGGGAACAGTTCACGCAACTTCAACGCATAGGAATCGGCCGCACCACGGTCGCCAAGTTCGCGTTCCACCTGGACCCCGAGCCAGAGCACGGACGGGGTCGGGCGAATACGCGCGGTCAATCGCTGCAAGTACGCCCGGGCCTGGAGTGCATTGCCAGTGTCCCAGCTTAACTTGGCCATCTGCATCAGTGCGGGCGGGAAATTTGGCGACTTACCGAGCGCCAGGCGAAAATAGTGCTCGGCCAGATCCTGTTCGCCATCGCGCAGCGCACACAGACCGAGATTGGTGTAGGTGTTCTGCGGCGTCTGGTAGAGCGGATTGGCCAACGCGAGCTCGAAAGCGGCGGTCGCTTCATCGTAACGCTCCAGGGTGCAGAGGAAACGGCCGTAATTGTTGGCGGCGTCGGAACCCCGTGGCGCGAGTTCGATGGCCCGCTTGAAATGGGCCTCGGCCTGACTGTTCTCACCGAGTCGTTCGTAAAGCACGGCGATGCCGCTGTGCGCCAGCGGTGAGTCCGGGTCATGGATCAGTGCCCGCTGCAGGTGCTCCATCGCCTGGTCATTCTGATTCGCCTTCATGTACTCAATGCCGAGCAGCGCATTGGGTTCGGCCGCCGCCTTGATTGGAACGACATCGGCATTCTCGTAGCTGGTGTCGGCACTCTTTGATCCACCCATGGCGCTGCAGCCAGCGAGTGCGGCAACAAGCAGTAGCCATGCCATGCGCATGTTCATTTCCGAATCTCCACGTGGCGGTCACGTCGGCGCTTCGACTGCACCTTGCCGACCAGCTGACCACAGGCGGCATCGATATCTTCACCACGAGTCTTGCGCGTGATGGTGACCAACCCATGGGCCTGCAGCACCGCACGGAAGGCATCAACGGTGGCATCGTCCGGACGACGGTAATGGATGCCATCGACCGGGTTGTACGGGATCAGGTTGACTTTGGCCGGTACACCACGCAGCACCCGGGCCAACTCGCGCGCCTGCTCGGGCAGATCGTTGACCCCGGCCAGCAGCACGTACTCGAAGGTAACGACACGATAACGGTCGGCACCAATATAACGCTTCGCCGCAGCCACCACCTCGCGTAACGGATACTTGCGGTTGATCGGCACCAACTCACTGCGCAGGGAGTCGGTCGGGGCGTGAATGGAGACCGCCAGGCTGATGTCGCTGACCGCGGCCAGCCGGTCCATTGCCGGCACGATACCCGAGGTGCTGAGTGTCACCCGACGCTTGGACAGGCCGAAAGCGAGATCGTCCGTCATCAGGTTGGTCGCTTGCACCACGGCCTGGAAGTTGAGCAGCGGCTCACCCATGCCCATCAGCACGACGTTGGTCACCTGCTGCCCGGTACTTTCAGCATCGAGTGCCGCGCGCGCCAGCCAGAGCTGGGCGACGATTTCACCGGCGGTCAGGTTGCGACTGAAACCCTGGCGCGCGGTGGCGCAGAAGCTGCAGTCGATCGGGCAGCCGACCTGTGACGAGACACAGAGCGTGCCCCGCTCGCCGTCCGGAATGAACACCGTCTCGACGCAGTTGCCATCAGCCAGCTCGTACAGCCACTTGCGAGTGCCGTCCCGCGAACGCTGATCGCTGGCAACCGATGGCAGGTCGACGCACACACGCTCACTGAGCCAGGCACGGAATTCCTTGCTCAAATCGGTCATCGCCGCATAATCGATGACCTGGCGATGGTAGACCCACTTCATCAGCTGGGTCGCACGAAACGGCTTGTCGCCGCGTGCGGCCAGCAACTCGAGCAACGCCTCGCGGTCGAGATCGAGCAGGTTGAAAGTGGCCTGATGGTCCAAGGTCAGCGCGTCCGCGGACAGAGCTCGGCATCGGTAAAGAAGTAGGCGATCTCGGCTTGCGCGGTATCGGGCCCGTCAGACCCGTGCACGCAGTTCTCGTCAACCGTCTTGGCGAAATCGGCGCGGATGGTTCCCGGCGCAGCCTCCTGCGGGTTGGTCGCACCCATGATCTCGCGGTGGGTGGTAATCGCGTTCTCACCCTCAAGCGCCTGCACCATTACCGGACCGGAAGTCATGAAAGCGACCAGGTCATTGAAAAACGGTCGCTCGCGATGCACCGCGTAGAACCC
>QNFN01000096.1 GCA_003645555.1 Gammaproteobacteria bacterium
CCCCTGGGCCGCGCGCGCGAACACGAACAGCGTGTCACCCGCAGTGAGTTGCCCGACCAGGAACGGGGCGAGATCGACGGTCACCTCGATCGCCGCGTCTGCCGCGGCCGGAATACCGTCCCCGGTCGCGGCGATCTGCGCTCCGCCAGCGCTGAGCTCGTTCCGCGCCTGCGCCATGTAATCGGCCAGCAGGCGCCGGTTGGGATGCCTCTCGGCAATCACCTGGCCAAGACGATTCCAGTAGTCGAGTGCGATGGCGAAATCGCCACGCTGGAACGCGGCGATTCCGGCGAGCCAGAGCCCCTTTTCGTGCATCGGCTGCATGGCCAACACCCGGTCGACCAACTCCAACGGATCGCCGATCAGCTGTCCGTCGCTGGCCATGGCCAGCGCCTCGGCGTAATCGGCCAGCAGGTCGGGCTGTTCGCCAGCAATCCGGATCGTTTGGGCAAACGCCTGCACGGCTTCCGGGTGGCGCTGCATCGCCAGTAGCGAACGGCCGAGCATCTGCCAGCCTTCAAGATTGTCGGGATCCTGTTGCAACCGTGCGGCAAGCTGCTGGACCATGCCGTCGACATTGGCCATGTCATGGGCGGCCTGCTCGGCACTGGCCAGTTCGGCCTGGCCCTCTTCGGTCAACAGATGGGTCTCACCAAGCTTCAGGTAGAGCCCGATGGCCAGCAATGGCACCAGAACCGCCACCAGGGGTGCCACCAATCGCCCGCGCGGACTGGCATGGGTAACCGTTTCGCTGCCGTCGACCTCGTCGAGCAGTTCGCGCTGCAGTTCACGTTTTGCCGCTACCAGCTGGTCTTCGGTCAGGTTGCCCTCGGCATGGTCCGCCTCGAGCTCTGTGAACTGGTCGCGGAACAGCGCGATGTTAAGGGCATCGCGGCGTACGCCGCCTTCACGACCACCGCCGAGCAGGGCCGGCAACAGCAGGGCAAGGGCCACGAGCAGCATCGCCGCGGCCAACAACCAGAAGAGGATCATGTGTGTTCGTCTTTCGCGGGGGTCTGTAACAGGACGTCAAGCCTGGACTGTTCCTCGGCACTAAGGGTGCCGACGCCGTCCGTAGTGGCGACGCGAGTACGGATGAAGCGGATCATGAAGAACAGGCCAATGGCGATCAGCAGGAACGGTCCGGCCCAGAGCAGTGCTGTGGTGTAGTTGACGGGTGGCCGGTAGAGGACAAAATCACCGTAACGTGCGACCAGGAAATCGACGATCTCGGCATCACTCTGACCCTCCTTGATCATCTCGAACACTTCGCGGCGCAGATCCTGGGCGAGCTCGGCGTTGGAATCGCCGATTGACTGGTTCTGGCACACCAGGCAGCGCAGCTCGCCGGAGAGCTGCTTGAAGCGCGCCTCCTGCTCCGGCGAATCGAATTCGAACGACTCGATCGCCGCCCAGCCCATTGTGGCGAAGCCGAGCAGAAGGGCCAGCATCAGGCCCGGGAAGAGGCGATGGATCATCCTTGTTCACTCCGTAGCTGCGCGATCAGCGGCGCGAACTTGCGGTTCCAGATCGCTTCGGTGACCGGCCCCGGGAAGCGCATGCGGATCTTGCCCGCCTTGTCGACGACGAAGGTCTCTGGCACGCCGTAGACGCCCCAGTCGATGCCGACCCGACCTTCGAAATCGAAAGCGCTGGCGACGTAGGGGTTGCCCAGCTGGTCGAGCCAGCGAAGCGCATCGGCGCGTTCGTCCTTGTAGTTCAGGCCGTAGATCGGCACCTCGTTGCGTCGCGCCAGTTCCATGAAGAACGGATGCTCGACCCGGCAGGAGACACACCAGCTGGCCCAGACATTGAACAGCGACACCTGGCCGAGGAAGTTCGGCGTGCCGATGGTCTGGTCGGGCTGATGCAGGTTGGGCAGCGAAAAGGTCGGTGCCGGCTTGTCGATCAATGCCGACGGCAACTCGCGCGGATTGTAATCGCCCCGGTTCATCTGGTTGAGCACAAACCAGAACAGCCCGGCAAGAGCCAGGAATAGGCCAAGCGGAATCAGGAAGCGTGCCTTCATGCGCTCAACTCTCCGCTGTGGCCACCGGGCCGACGGTCGCAGCCTGAGCACTCTTGACCGCCAGTCGGTAGCGCCGATCTGAGGCGGCGAGCAGGCCACCGCACCCCATCAGGATGGCGCCGAGCCAGAGCCATGCGATAAACGGCTTGTGGTAGATGCGCACCGCCCAGGCGCCGTCGCCGAGCGGCTCGCCCATGGCGATGAAGAGATCGCGGAACAGGCCGCCGTCGATGCCAGCCTCGGTCATCGGCATGGTCTGCACGCGGTAGATGCGCTTTTCCGGGTTCAGCCGCGCGACCTGACTGCCGTCGGCGGCCGTGATACGGAAATGACCGAAGCTCGCGTCGTAGTTCGGGCCCGCGACCTGATCGACGCTGTCGAAGTGGAAGGTGTAACCGGCCATTTCGAGGCTCTCGCCCGGTGCCATGCGGACGTCGCTCTCGGTGCTGTAGGCACTGGTCAGCGTGACCCCGACGACGACGACGGCGAGACCGGCATGGGCCGTGGTCATGCCCCAGTAGCTGCGCGGCACGCCGCGCAGGCCGCGCGAGGTGCGTACCCGGCGACCGAGATCGACGACGCTGCCGCCGACCACCCAGCAGGCCAGCGCGACACCGAGACCGACACCCGGCGTGACCGTGCCGTAAGCGACCAATGGCAGCAAAATGCCGGCCACCACGCTGACCAGAAGCACGAAGCGGTAGCGGCGCAGCAGCGTGGCCGCGTCGTCCTGCTTCCAGCGCATGTGCGGACCGACGCCGAGAATGAGCAGCAACGGCGCCATCAGCGGCACGAACACGGCGTTGAAGTAGGGCGGGCCGACCGAGATCTTGCCCAGTGCGAAGGCGTCGAGAATCAGCGGATAGAGGGTGCCGAGCAGCACCGCGCCCATGGCCACGACCAGCAGCACGTTGCCCGACAGCATCGCCGTCTCGCGCGCCACCAGCTGGAAGTGACCGGTGCTCTTCACCGCCGGCGCGCGCCAGGCGAACAGCGCCAACGAGCCGCCGATCACCAGCAGCAGGAAGGCCAGGATGAAAATGCCGCGCGCCGGGTCGCTGGCGAAGGCATGCACCGACGTCAGTACGCCGGAGCGGACCAGGAAGGTGCCGAGCAGGCTCAGCGAGAAAGCGAAGATCGCCAGCAGCACGGTCCAGTTCTTGAACGTGTTGCGTTTCTCGGAGACGGCCAGCGAGTGAATCAGCGCGGTACCGATCAGCCAGGGCATGAACGAGGCATTCTCGACCGGGTCCCAGAACCACCAGCCACCCCAGCCAAGCTCGTAGTAGGCCCACCAGGAGCCGAGCGCGATGCCGAAGGTCATGAACACCCATGCGACGATGGTCCATGGCCGAGACCAGCGTGCCCAGGTGGCATCGAGGCGCCCCTCGATTAGCGCGGCAATGGCGAAAGCGAACGCGACCGAAAAGCCGACGTAACCCATGTAGAGCATGGGCGGATGGACGATCAGGCCGAAGTCCTGCAACAGCGGGTTGAGGTCACGGCCGTCCGGGGCCGGCGGTACCAGCCGGTCAAACGGGTTCGAGGTCAGCAGCATGAACAGCAAGAAACCGATACTGATCAGCCCCATGACCGCGATCACCCGGGCCACCATGTCGTCGGGCAGGCGGCGGCTGAACATGGCCACGGCAAAGGTCCAGCCGCCGAGGATCAGCCCCCAGAGCAGCAACGAGCCCTCGTGGCCGCCCCACACCGCCGAGATGCGGTACTCGAGTGGCAGTGCCGAATTGGAGTTCTGTGCGACGTAGGCGACCGAGAAATCATTGGCGATGAAGCTCCAGACCAGCGCACCAAAGGCAAGCACCAGAAACAGCATCTGTGCACTGGCGGCCGGGCGCGCCAGCGCGATCCAGCCAGGCACGCGCCAGACGGTGCCGGCCAACGGCACGGTCGCCTGGACGATGGCGACGCAGAGCGCAAGGATCAAGGCGAAGTGGCCAAGTTCAGGGACCATTGGATGGCTCCTCAGATTCAGTAGTTGCCGCCGCTCGCGGCCGGCTTGGTGACACCCATCTTCTGCGCCTTGTCTACGGCGTCCTGGACCTCGGGCGGCATGTAGGACTCGTCGTGCTTGGCCAGCACCTCCTCGGCGTAGAAAACGCCGTCGGACCCGAGCTTGCCCCGGGTGACGACGCCCTGCCCCTCGCCAAACAGGTCCGGCAGGATGCCGGTATAGCTGACCGTGACGCTCTTGGCGGTGTCGGTGACGGCGAAGCTGACGGTCAGCTCACCGGGCTTACGCGCCATGCTGCCTTCGACGACCATGCCGCCGAGGCGGAACACCTTGCCCTTCGGGGCCTCGCCAGCCAGCACCTGGGTCGGGCTGAAAAAGTAGGCGATATTGCTCTGCAGCGCGCTGAGCGCCAGAGCGGCGGCGACCGCCACACCCACGATGGCAATCGCCACGAAGATAATCCGCTTGTGTCTAGCCTTCATGGCTCACCTCGGCTTCACGCATACGCTTTAATCGACCCAGTTGCGCGACAATCGTTCGCTGGCGACGGCGCAGGGCCGTGATTTCGACCGTTATCAGCACTATGCCCAGCCCGTAACAGCTCCAAACGTAGAAGGCGTACCCACCCTGGGAGAGGAACTCCATCATCGCTTCGCCTCCAACTCGAGCTGTTCGTTGACCCAGGTGGTACCGGCCTCGCGCTCGAGGATGATGCTGCGCACGCGCATGAACGAGGTGGCAAATGCGTACATCCAGAATGAAAAGGTCAACGCCAGCATCGCGAACAGGATATTGCCGTCGATGCTGCCCATCGACGACCGCTGGTGCAGCGCGGCGCACTGGTTGGGATCAGGACAGTTGATCGACCAGAAGATGATCGGCACGCAGACCAGGCCGACGATGGCGATCAATGCCGAGGCACGATCGGCGCGCCGGGCGTCATCAATCGCCGAGTGCAGGGCAATGTAGCCGATATAGAGAAAGAACAGGATCAACTCCGAGGTCAGTCGTGGATCCCAGTCCCACCACGTACCCCAGCTCGGCTTGCCCCAGAACGATCCGGTAAACAGCGCGAGAGCAGTGAACAGGGCCCCGGTCGGGGCCACCGACACGGCCATCATGTAGGAAAGCCGGGTGTTGAACACCAGGCCGAACGCCGACCAGGCGGCGAGCACCAGGTAGAGCCACATCGACATCCAGGCCGAGCCGACATGGACGAAGATGATGCGGTAGTACTCCTTCTGCGGGTTGCTGCCGCCAAGTTGATCGGGAGTTTGGAAGAACCCCCAGTAAAGCGCAACGACGCCGGTGACCAGCGCCAGAGCGAAAAACCAGGGGATCATCCGGCCGGCAAGCCCGTAAAAGGTAGCCGGTGAGGAAAAATGGAGCCAGTGGAACTTCATCGCAAACTCATCGCGGTCATTATTCGACGGATATCCGCAGGGCCGCGGCGGTAGCCAGCGGGGAAAAAGCCAGGGCCAGAATCAGGAACGCCCCCAACAACGCCATGAACGGCTGCACGTCGGCCAGGTCGATCGCGCTGACGGTCACGGCACCCGAGCCGTAGACCAACACGGGAATGTAGAGGGGCAGCACCAGCAAAGAGAGAAGTATACCTCCACCGCGCAGGCCGAGGGTCAATGCCGCACCGATCGACCCCACCAGGCTCAGTACCGGCGTGCCCACCAGCAGGGCCATGACCATAACCAGCAGCTGCGTCCCCTCGAGGCCGTACTGCAGGCCGATCAGGGGCGCAATCAGTACCAGCGGCAACCCGGTCAGCAGCCAGTGAGCGCAAATCTTGCCCAGCACCAGTACCGATAACGGCTGCGGGGTCAGCAGCATCTGCTCCAACGTGCCGTCGGCAAAATCGCTGGCGAACAACCGCTCCAGCGCCAGCATGGAAGCGAGCAACGCCGCCACCCAGACCACACCAGGGCCGAGGAAACGCAGAACCTCTTTCTCCGAACCGACCCCAAGCGGAAACAGACTGGCGACGATGACAAAAAAGAAAAGTGTCGTAAGAATGTCAGTGCGACGGCGCATGGCCAGCGTGATGTCGCGCCGGAGGATACAGAGGAAGGTACTGAACATCGCCGCTCAGCGCCCCCGCACCTGCCCGGCTTGGCCGAGATCGAGTGTGCGAATGGTGCCGGAGGTCAACGCCACCTCCTGGTGCGTGGTCAAGATCACGATTCCGCCGCGTTCGACCTGGCCGACGATCAGTGACTCAAGTCGCGCTACGGCCTTGACGTCGAGGGCGACGAACGGCTCGTCGAGGACCCATAGTTTGGCTCCGGTGAGCAGCAGGCGTGCCAACGCGACCCGTTTCTTCTGGCCTTGCGACAGGACCATGGTCGGCAAATCCTCGAACCCGGCCAGTCCGATCTGTTCAAGAGCATCCCAGATCGCATCGTCATCGACACGATCACCATCGAGAGTCGCGGAAACCCGCAGGTTCTCGATGCCGGTCAGTTCGTGCTTGATCCCGTTGAGATGACCAAGGTAGATCACGTCACGGGTAAACTCCTCACCGAGACGACGAATCGATTCGCCATTCCAGAGGATCTCTCCGGCCTGGGGCAACAACAGACCGCACAACGCTCGCAGCAGCGTCGTCTTGCCGCAACCGTTGGGGCCACGCACGTGCAGCAACTC
The DNA here is from genome assembly GCA_003645555.1 of Gammaproteobacteria bacterium. Lineage (GTDB taxonomy): Bacteria > Pseudomonadota > Gammaproteobacteria > QNFN01 > QNFN01 > QNFN01. The sequence goes on from QNFN01000096.1 coordinate 6,663, forward strand.
ACCTGACTCGATAGCCAAATCGAGATCCGTGAACAGCCACCGGTCGCCTCGCTGGACCTCGAGCCCGGTGACTTGCAGGCACGCGTCGGCATGCCGCATGGCGGGTGCGGCCGTGGGCAATGGTGGTGAACTGGCGACCTGAGGGCGGGTCAACTGCGCGTCCAGGAAACAAACAAGCCGCTCATTATACAGGCGAATTCCCTTCGAATGGCGAGCCGGGCCCCGCCCCTCACGCCACCCTCCGTAGCCCGGCCGTGCCCGCGCCGGCGACCCGTGTTGTCACCCTTTTCCCGGTATATGCCAGACACTGGCGGACTCGCCGATGACTAACTCGCGTAATCGGGTGGCGACCGCCGAGAGCCGCTTGCCCTGGCGCTGCACGATGTACCAATGACGCAGGATCGGAAACGGCTCG
>QNFN01000097.1 GCA_003645555.1 Gammaproteobacteria bacterium
AGCGCGGCCAGCTCGCATAGTGTTCCAGCCGACCACGGGCCTGGCCTGAAGCCTTTGCAATGCACGTGGAAAAGATTGGTTTTGAAGCGAATCCGAAACATACGGTTGGTTACCGGCCCGTGGCCTATCACGGCCCCGGCTGGTCCAGGCACGCCTGGACTTGCGCTTCAGGAACCTCCGACCGATTCATGAACTCGTATCTGGCGCCCAGAATGCCCAGCTTTGTCGTTGCCAAGCTGCGCAATAGCTGGCTATTACGTGTGCTTGGCGCCTTAAATCTGAACATCCTGCATCACCATCTACTTCGCCCAGAATCAGTCGGAGATTCCTTCACTCAAGCAATAGCCGCGCTATTCCTTTCTCTCCAGCGCGGTGTCCAGCCGCACCTGTCCGGCGCCGGCATCCGTGATGCCGGTGCAATATCCGGGCTAGAATGCACTGCAATGATGGCCGCCGGGCTATGGGTCCGCGCACATGGAGGGTTAGATGACGCAGGGCATGCCGAGCCGGCTTGGCAAGTACCAAGTGTTCGATGAGATCGCCCGTGGAGGGATGGGTATTGTCTTCCTTGGTTACGATTCCTTTGTCGATCGCGAGGTCGCGATCAAGGTCCAGCACAACGACTCGGTGGTCGGTGGCGACAATGCCGCGCGCAACCGCAAGATGTTCTTCAACGAGGCGCATACCGCGGGGAGCCTGCATCACCCGAATATCCTCAGCATCTTTGACGCCGGTGTAGAAGACGACATTTGCTACATCGTCATGGAACTGATCCAGGACGGCAACACCCTCAAGCCGTTCTGTACACCCGAGTCGCTGTTGCCGGTCGACAAGGTGGTGGAATTGATATTCAAGTGCGCCAAGGCACTCGACTACGCCCACCGCAACGGTGTCATTCACCGTGACATCAAGCCGGGCAATATTCTCGTCACGCCCGACATGGACGTGAAGATGGGCGATTTCAGCATTGCGCTTTTTACCGAAAGCGACCTCACCGTGACCCAGCCGATGGGAGTGATAGGTTCGCCGCTGTACATGTCGCCGGAACAGATCAACGACCAGGAGGTGACCAGCCGCACCGACCTGTTCTCGCTCGGCGTGGTGATGTACGAAATGCTCACCGGGCGCCACCCGTTCCACTCCGACAAGATTTCGGCCCTGCTCAACAAGGTGATCAACGACCAGCCGACGGCCCTGCGTTTCTTCCGCAACGATCTGCCGGCGAACCTGGAGACCGTGATCGAGCGTGCGCTGGCCAAGGATCCGGAGCAGCGCTACCAGACCGGTCTCGAGTTCGCCGCCGACCTGAGTACCATCAGCGATCTCGGCGGTGCTGAGGACGATCTCCACAGCCAGGAGCGGTACAACGCCGTGCGTCAGCACGATTTCTTCCAGGATTTCGCCGACGCTGATATTTGGGAAATTCTGCGTGCGACCATCTGGCAGGACTACCAGCCGGGTGAGGAGATCATCACCGAGGGTGAGGTGGACGACGCCTTCTACGTCATCGTCACCGGCTCGGTGCTGGTGCGCAAGGGCACCAAGTCGATTGCCATCCTGCGCCGTGGCGACTGTTTCGGCGAAATGGGCTACATCACCAAGACCAAGCGCACGGCGACCATCCTGGTCACCAGTCTGGTCAGCATCATGAAGATCAACGCGACCCTGATCGAGCAGCTGTCGAAGGACACCCAGCTGCGTTTCCACCGCGTCTTCCTGCGCACGCTGGTCGATCGCCTGTCGCGCGCCAGTGATCAGCTGACCCAGTAGTCAATCGCTGCCCCTGCATCGCCCAGGGCGGCAATGCCCAGCCAGCGGATAACGCCGCCGTTGCCGTGTCACCGGCGGCGCAGCGTGGCCGTGCTGTAGAGCAGCAGTGCCAACCATATCGCACCGAAGGTGACGGCATGGGCCGGTGTGAACGGCTCACCGAAGATGAACACGGCGAGCAGAAAGTGGCCGGTCGGGACTGTGTACTGCAACAGCCCAAGCGTCGACAGTCGCAGCCGTCGCGCGGCACCACCGAACAGCAGCAGCGGCAGCGCGGTCACCACGCCGGCCACCATCAGCAGGCCGTTGGTGGTGGCGTCGACGCGCATGAAGTGCCCGGCATCTCCGTAATCGAGGTAGATCAGGTAGATCACCGCCAGCGGCATGAGCAGGAGGGTCTCGATGAACAGCGCACTGAGTGAGTCGACCCGGGTCTGTTTGCGCACCAGCCCGTACCCGGCAAAAGTGAAGGCGAGTATCAGCGCGATCCATGGCAACGAACCATGCTGCCAGACCAGGTTGGCCACGCCGGCCAGCGCCAGCAGCACCGCGATCCATTGCATGCGGCGCAGGCGCTCGCCGAGCAGCAGCACGCCAAGGACGACATTGACCAGCGGATTGATGAAGTAGCCGAGGCTGGCGTCGAGCAGGTGGTCATTGGCGATCGCCCAGATAAAGACCAGCCAGTTGACCGATACCAGCAGGGACGAGAACGCCAGTCGGCCAAGCAGTCGCCGATCGATGAGGGCCGCCCTTACCCCCGACCAATGGCGCCGTCCCGCAAGCAGCGCTACGACGAACAGCAGTGACCAGAGGACCCGGTGACCGAGCACCTCGGTTGCCGGGATGGTTGCGAGGAGCTTGAAGTAGAGCGGAACGCCTGACCAGATCAGGAAGGCGCCGAGCGCGTACAGGGCGCCAACACGCGCCTCGCCGGGTGTGTCGTTTTCTACTTTGGCATCAGGCATGGGGTTTGTTACAGAGGTTAGGGAACCTCTGATCAAGTCATGAATTCGTACCTGGCACCCAGAATGCCCAGCTTTTTCGTTGCCAAGCTTCGCAATAGCCAGCTATTACGTGCACTCTGCGCCTCAAATCTGAACATTCTGCATCACCATCTACTTCGTCCAGACTTGACCAGAGGTTCCCTAGAGGACCTCTGGTCAGGTCATGAATAGGTATTTCGCACCTGGAATCTCCAGCTTGGTCGTGGTGAGGCTTCGCTATAGCCAGCTAGTCAGGAGCGTGTTGTGCCGCAAGCCTGCGCCTTCGGGTTTCCCGCCTTTGACTTCGTCCAGGCATTTCAGAGATACCCCAGAACGATCACGGCCACCCGGCACAGGTGCCGGGCGGCCGTGGTTGAGGTGTGCGAATGGTGGCCAGTCAGGGTTTGGTCAGCAGTCGCATCAGGCTCGAGGTATCCCAGCGGTTGCCACCACGGGCCTGTACGTTGGAATAGAACTGGTCAACCAGCGCGGTGACCGGCAGCAGGCTGCCGTTGCGCTCGGCTTCGGACAGGCAGATGCCAAGATCCTTACGCATCCAGTCGACGGCAAAACCGAATTCGAACTCATCACGGAGCATGGTTTTGCCGCGATTCTCCATCTGCCACGACTGGGCCGCGCCCTTGGAGATGACGTCGAGCACCAGATTGGCGTCGATGCCGGAGTGGACGGCGAAGTTGAGTCCCTCGGCGAGCCCCTGGACCAGGCCGGCAATGCAGATCTGGTTGACCATCTTGGTCAGTTGGCCAGCCCCGGCAGGGCCCATCAGCGTCACCGCGCGAGCGTAGCTGTCGATCGCCGGCTGGGCACGCTCGAACGCGGCTGCATCACCGCCGACCATCACCGTCAGCTGGCCGTTCTCGGCCCCGGCCTGGCCGCCGGAAACCGGGGCGTCAAGGAAGTGGAATCCGTGTCCGGTCGCCGCCGCGGCCAGTTCGCGGGCCACATCAGCCGATGCGGTGGTGTTGTCGACGAAAATCGTGTCGGCGCCCATGGCGGCGAAAGCACCGTCAGGGCCGAGGGTGATCGAGCGCAGATCGTCGTCGTTGCCGACGCAGCTGAACACGATGGCGGCGCCACGCACGGCCTCGGCCGGCGTGGCCGCACTGTTGCCGCCGTGCTTTTCCGCCCAGGCCGCCGCCTTGGTCGCCGTACGGTTGTAGACGGTAACCGGGTATCCGGCGGTGGCAAGGTGGCCGGCCATTGGGCCGCCCATGACCCCAAGACCGAGGAATGTAACGGGAGTTTGTGCAGGTTCGGGTCGGGACATCTGGAGGTCTCCTTGGCGGTTTGTTCAACGTGGGACCGGACGGCACGGTACCATGTAAATCAATCAATCAATAACCCGACGATGGCTGTGCCATGTTCCCTGCACCCGATTTGAACGTCGCCAAACGACTGCGTGATCTGCTCGCCGGTCCAGACCTTTTGCAGATGCCATGTTGCTTTGATGCCCTGTCCGCCAGGCTGGTGGAACGTGCCGGTTTTCCTCTGACCTTCATGAGTGGTTTCGCCGTATCCGCAGCCCGGCTTGGCCTGCCCGATACCGGCCTGCTCTCCTACGGCGAAATGGAGGCGCAGGGGCGTGATATCTGTCAGGCGGTATCGTTCCCGGTGATCGGGGATGGTGATACCGGCTACGGCAACGCGGTCAACGTGGCGCGCACCATCACCGGCTACGCGCGGGCCGGGTTTGCCGGGGTGATGATCGAGGACCAACTGTCACCGAAACGATGCGGCCACACCGCCGGCAAGGCGGTGGTCGGATTCGACGAGGCCTGCCAGCGGATTCGTGCCGCGGTCGATGCTCGCGAGGCGTTGCGGGATCGCGGCGGAGACATGGTCCTGATAGCCAGGACCGATGCGCGTGCCACCCATGGTCTCGATGAGGCGCTGCGGCGCGCGGAACGTTTCGCGGCACTCGGTGCCGACGTGCTGTTTGTCGAGGCCCCGGAGTCGACCGAAGAGATGGCCCGGATCTGCAGAGAACTGCCGGGTGTGAAGATGGCCAACATGGTTGAAGGTGGGCGTACCCCGGTGCGGCCACCGGCCGAGCTTCAGGCGCTTGGCTATGGACTTGTCGCTTACCCGCTGACGTTGCTCAATGCTGCCGTCGTGGCGATGGAACGAACCTTGGAACAGATCGCCGAGGGTCGTGCCCCGGATGGCCTGCTCGACTTTTCCGGGCTGCGTGAACGGGTGGGATTTGACGCCTACGATGCGCTGGCGGGGCGCTACACCACCTCGCCGGAGGACTGAATACAGGCCAGGCCTTGGGCTACCTTGTGCTGGCCTGGCGGGTGACGTCGACGTGCAGCGTCAGTTTCTGACCCGGGTGAAGCAGGTTGCTGCTACCGAGGTTGTTCCAGCGGCGCAGGTCACGGATGCGGACCTTGAAGCGCGCGGAGATGGTCGACAGCGAGTCTCCCGGGCGCACGGTGTAGCGGATCGACTGCAACTTGGCCGTGCGTGTCGGCGCACTGCCAGCCGGCTGGGCTTGCGACGGCAACCAGACCGAAAGCTTGCGACCGATGGCCAGAGTGTCCCCAGGTGCCATGCTGTTCCAGCCGGCGAGACGGCGGCTGCTGACGCCGTAGCGTCTCCCGATGCTCCACAGGCTTTCGCCGCTACGCACCGTGTGGGTCACCTTGCCTGATCCCGATTTGGGCGGTTTGCCCGCCCCTCTGATTTGGCGCTGGTTGGCACTCAGGACGTAGCTGCTGGCCGGTTTCGAGGCGATCGGGATCAGCAGGTGGTGGCCGGCACGGATCAGGTTGCCATCGAGCTGGTTGACCTGTCTCAGCACGGCCGGTGTGGTGTGGTAGCGGCGGGCGATTACGCCAAGGTTCTCGCCCGGGCGGATCTTGTGACGTCGCCAATGCAACAGGCCGTTCGGATCAAGGGCCGCCAGTTCGGTGCGGAAGGTTGGTGCACGCTCGAGTGGCAGCAGGAGACGATGGGGTCCGTCCGGGTCGGTCGCCCAGCGATTGAAGCCAGGGTTGAGCCGGTACAACTCATCGACGCTTATGCCGGCGAGGTCGGCTGCACGAGCGAGGTCGATCTGGCTGCCGGTCTCGACCTCGGTCAGGACCGGAGTGTCGTCGATCGTGGACAGGGTCAGGCCGAATGTTTCGGGCTGACCGAACACGGCGCTGACGGCGAGCAACTTGGGCACGTAGGCGGTGGTTTCGCGCGGCAGCTTCAGAGACCAGAAGTCGATTGGCTTGCCGGCCTTGCGGTTGCGCTTGACCGCACGCATGACCGTACCTTCGCCAGCGTTGTAAGCGGCGAGCGAGAGCAGCCAGTCACCGTTGAAATCACGGTTGAGCTTCTCGAGGTAGTCGAGCGCGGCGGTTGTCGCCGCCTTGACGTCTCGGCGTCCGTCATACCACCAGTTCTGTTTCAGGCCGTACATACGCCCGGTGGACGGGATGAATTGCCACAGCCCGGCCGCGCGGCCGTGGGAGTAGGCAAACGGCTGGAAGGCACTCTCCACCACCGGCAACAGTGCAATCTCGCCCGGCATGCCGCGCGCCTCGACCTCTTCGACGATCAGGTAGAGGTAGGGACGGGCACGCTCGATCACCCGGTCGAGGTAGTCGGGGCGTTTGACCAGCCAGGTGCGCTCGCGCAGGGCGCGTGGGTGGTCGCTGTCGGGCAAGGCGTAGGTCGCCGCGATACGGCCGATCAGGTCACGTGGAGCGGCAGGCGTAGCCGGGGTGGAAGGCGGCGGGATAGCCACCTGTTCGTCAGAGAGGTCACTCGCGATGTCCACCAGCTTTGGTGGCGATTCGGTAGCGGCCCCAAGCGCCATGGCATCGACGCTACGTGGCGCAAGCGCGGGATCTACGCCGGCCTGGCTCACGGTAACCGGCTGGGTTGCCATGGAGGTCTGGTCACCGCTGCGTTCAGGGGGCATGGCGCAGCTGCCGAGAAGCAGCAACACGGGTGCGAGCAGGGCCCGGCTGGATCTATGCGGTGACAAGGTGATAGTCTCGTAAGCTTATGATTATACTTGGATAATACAGACTTTATCGGCTCTGGTCAATGGTTTAGTGGGGTCGAAGATCGAAATCGTGAACCCGGTCACGCTTTGCCGGAAGATTTGCGGCCATCCAAGCGCAGGTGATCGAGGCGGATGCCGCTGCGGGCGAGGACACCCAGCGCCAGCAGGGTGGTGGGCAGGTACTGGATGGCGTGCATGACCAGTGCGGTGGCCAAGGCCTGTTCGGGGGGTACGTCGAACCAGCCCAGCGCGAGCAC
>QNFN01000098.1 GCA_003645555.1 Gammaproteobacteria bacterium
AGCCGACGCTGGCCACCGGCCACCGGCCGATCATCCGCCGCCACCTCGGTGAAAAAGCACTGCGGATGGTCTACAGCGAAGACCCGGCCGCCACCGATCCGGTCACCAACATCGAGGTGCCGGAGGCTGAATGCGCCGCCTTCTGTCTCACCGACGACGACGTGCTGGAACTGGCCCGCCATGCCGTTGAAATCGAGCGCCACTACTCCGAGCAGGCCGGCCACGACCAGCCGATGGATATCGAGTGGGCCAAGGACGGGCTCTCCGGCGAACTGTTCATCGTCCAGGAACGCCCGGAGACGGTGCAGGCCACCGCCGATGTCAACGTCAAGGAGGTGTTCAAACTCGACTCACGCGGCGAGGTGGTTGCTGAAGGCAAAAGCGTTGGCCAGAAGATCGCCATCGGCAAGGCGCGGGTGATCAAGGACGCCTCGCAGATGCACGAGGTGCAGCCAGGCGACGTGCTGGTCTCCGACATCACCGACCCCGACTGGGAGCCGGTGATGAAGATCGCCTCGGCGATTGTCACCAACCGTGGCGGTCGCACCTGCCACGCGGCCATCATCGCCCGCGAGCTCGGCATCCCGGCCGTGGTCGGCTGCATCAACGCCACCGAGACCGTGCCGCACGATGCCGAGATCACCGTTTCCTGCGCCGAGGGCAACAACGGTTACGTCTACGCCGGCCACCAGGAGTTCACCATCGAGCGCATCCCGCTCGGTGGCCAGGCACAGCTCGACACCAAGATCATGCTCAACCTGGCCAATCCCGAGATCGCCTTCGAGACCAGCCGCCTGCCGGTCGAGGGTGTCGGCCTGGCGCGGCTCGAGTTCATCATCAACAACACCATCCGCGTCCACCCGCGTGCCCTGCTCGAGTACGACGGTCTCGATGCCGGCCTCAAGACCAAGATCGATGCCATCACCCGCGGCTATCCCGATCGCCGCGACTACTTCCGGCAGACCCTGGCCGAAGGGGTCGCGACCATCGCCGCGGCCTTCTACCCGCGGCAGATCATCGTCCGCCTCAGCGACTTCAAGTCCAACGAGTACGCCTCAATGATCGGTGGCCGCGGCTTCGAGCCCGTGGAAGAGAACCCGATGCTCGGCTTCCGCGGTGCGGCACGCTATCCGCCACCCGAGTGCTCCGAGTCGTTTGCCCTCGAGTGCCAGGCGCTACGCCAGGTGCGCGAGACCATGGGGCTCGACAACGTCACCATCATGGTGCCGTTCGTGCGCACCCCCGAAGAGGGACGTGAGGTACTCGAACTGCTGGCCCGCAACGGCCTGCGCCGCGGTGACAACGGCCTGCAGGTGATCCTGATGTGCGAGATCCCGGCCAACGCCCTGCTCGCCGACCAGTTCCTCGAGGATTTCGACGGCTTCTCAATCGGCTCCAACGACCTGACCCAGCTGACCCTGGGTGTCGACCGCGACTCCGGGCTGCTGACCGGCTACGACGAGCGCAACGAGGCAGTCGGCATCCTGATGGAGATGGCGATCAGCGCCTGCCGCAAACACGGCAAGTATGTCGGCATCTGTGGCCAGGCACCGTCCGACTTTCCCGAGATCACCGCCTGGCTGGTTGAAAAGGGGATTACCTCGATCTCACTCAATCCCGACAGTGTCTTCGACATGCGCGAGATCGTCGCGGCCGAGGAGGCCAAGCGGACCGAAGCCAACTGAACCGGTCGGCGCATGGCGCGCCGGTCGCAACCGTACCTGACACGTGCTGGCCGCGGCAGAAGGCCGCCCGGCACCGAGCCCGAGTTCATGGACCAGACCACCAATCGACCGCCGCGCCGACCGACACTGCTGGTAATCCTTGACGGTTTCGGACTGAATCCCGACACCCGGGACAACGCCATCGCCGAGGCCGGCACACCGCACCTCGACCGCTACTTCGACCGCTACCCGCACGTGCCGCTGCACGCGTCGGGACGTGCCGTCGGCCTGCCCGAAGGACAGATGGGCAACTCCGAGGTGGGTCACACCACCATGGGCGCCGGCGCCATCGTGCGCCAGTACCTGGTGCGTATCGACGACGCCATCGCCGACGGCAGCTTCTACGACAACCCGGCACTGACCGCGGCCGCCACGCGTGCCGCCGGCTCCGGCCGGCCGTTGCACCTGGTCGGGCTGATCTCCGATGGTGGCGTACACAGCCACCTGCGCCACGTCCTGGCGCTGATCGAGCTGGCGCACCGTGCCAGCGCCGTCCCGCAACTGCACATGCTCACTGACGGCCGCGACACCCCGCCGCGCTCCGCCGCCACCTGGCTGCCGGAACTCGAGGCGGCGCTGACCACCGCCGGCGGCCGCATCGCCACCGTCTGCGGTCGCTACTACGCCATGGATCGCGATCAGCGCTGGGAGCGTACCGAGCTGGCCTGGCGGATGCTGACCGGCCACGGTGCCGAACGTGAAACGCCGACCGCCAGCGCGGCGATAGAGGCCGCCTACGCCGCCGATGAGAACGACGAGTTCATTCGCCCGACCATGATTACCGGCGGGGAACCAATCAAGGCCAGTGACGAAGTGATCTTCTTCAACTTTCGCAACGACCGCCCGCGCCAGGCCACCGCGGCGCTTACCGACCCGGCATTCGCTCACTTCGAGCGGCCCGGTTTCGCCCCGCCCAGGGTCACCACCATGACCGATTACGGGTCACAGTTCGGCCTGCCGATAGCCTTCGACAAGGAGACACCACAGGTGACGCTGGGCGAGTGGGTCAGCCAGGCCAGCATCGCCCAGTTCCGTACCGCCGAGACCGAGAAATACGCCCACGTCACCTTCTTCTTTAATGGCGGGCGTGAGTTGCCTTACCCCGGCGAGGAACGATTGCTCATCCCGTCACCGAAGGTGGCCAGCTACGACCTGCAGCCGGAGATGAGCGCACCCGAGGTTGCCGATGCCGTTATCGACGCCATGGAGAGCGGCAAATACGGCCTGGTCATCGTCAACTTCGCCAACGGCGACATGGTCGGGCACACAGCCAAGCGCCCGGCGATCCTCGCGGCAGTCCGGGCACTCGATCACGAAGTCGGACGCGTCCTCGATGCCGCCGTCGACCAGGGTGTCTCGGTCGTGCTGACCGCCGACCACGGCAACTGCGAAATGATGGTCGACCCGGTTAGTGGCGAAGCGCACACCCAGCACACCACCTTCCCGGTGCCGTGCCTGGTGATCGACGAAACACCGTGGGAACTCGAACCGGATCCCGGGCTGGCCGACATTGCCCCAACGGTGCTGCAGTTGATGGGCCTGGAGATTCCCGACGCGATGAACGGCCGGTCGGTGCTGAAGCCGACCGGCGACTGACCCGAACGCACCGCTTCATGTCGGGCTGAAGCCCGACCTACAATAAACACGTAACCCGGTGTAGGTCGGACTTCAGTCCGACCATCGGTCGCCCTACTTCCCGGCCCGAACCAACCCACCGAGCCCGGCCCGCTCAAGCGCGCCGTTGACGAAGCGGCGCACCTCGCTGGCGCTCTTGAGCAACAACGCCTCGGTCAGCAACGCACGTGCCTGCTCCTGGGAGAACGACCGGATCACCCACTTGATCCGCGGCAGGTTGGCGGCGTTCATGCTCATGGAGTCGATACCCATGCCGAGCAGCAGTACCGCGGCGGCGGGCTGGCCGGCCATTTCACCGCAGAGGCTGACCGGGCGGGCATGAGCATGACCCGCGCTGATCACCTGGTGCAGTGCACGCAACACGGCCGGATGCATAGCGTCGTAGAGATCCGCAACGCGGGCGTTGTTGCGGTCGACCGCGAGCAGGTACTGGGCAAGGTCGTTGGAACCGATCGACAGGAAATCGGCACGCCGCGCCAGGTCATCGATCTGGAATACCGCCGCAGGCACCTCGATCATCGCCCCGGCAAGTGGCCGCTGCACCAGCTCACCGGCTTCGACCAGTTCGTCGATCGCCCGCTCGAGCAGCTCCGTCGAATCCTCCAGCTCCTGTACCGAAGTGATCATCGGAAACAGCACCTGCAGGTTGTTCAGGCCGATGCTCGCACGCAGCATGGCGCGCAGCTGGGTCATGAAGATCTCGGGGTGATCGAGGGTGATGCGCACACCACGCCAACCGAGGAACGGGTTTTCCTCCTCGATCGGGAAGTAGCTCAGCGGCTTGTCGCCACCCACGTCCAGAGTGCGTAACGTCACCGGGCGCGGTGCGAACGCGGAGAGCACACGCCGATAGATTTCGGTCTGTTCGTCTTCGGACGGAAAGCGCTCGCGCACCAGGAACGGCACCTCAGTGCGGTAGAGCCCAACCCCTTCCGCCCCGCTCTGCAGCGACGGCAGGATGTCGGAGGCGAGACCGGTGTTGGCCAGCAGCGGGATGCGCCGACCATCGACCGTCTCGGCCGGCAGGTCGCGCAACTCGCTGAGCCCCTGCGACAGTTCCGCCTCCTCGTTGGCGAGACGCTGGAACTCTTTCTTGACGGTCGGCGATGGGCGCACGTACACGCGGCCTTGATAACCGTCGACGACCACCTCCTCGCCGTCGATACGGCCGACCGGCAGGTCGCACACGCCCATGACCGCCGGGACGCCCATCGCCTGGGCGAGGATGGCGACATGCGACGAACCCGAGCCGTGGGCCGAAATCACGCCGACAAGATGGCCGGTAGGCGCCTCGGCAAGATCCGAGGCGGTCACATCGTCACCGACCAACACGGTGCCCGGCGCGATCGGCTCGCGCTCGCGCGGACCGCTGTCCTGCAGATGCATCAGCAGTCGTCGACCAATGTCGCGCAGATCGGCCGCGCGCTCGCGCAGGTAGTCGTCCTCCATGTCATCGAACACCCGGGCATGGCTCTGCACCGTGGCCCGCAACGCCCCCGGGGCCCAGTTGCCGGCATCGATGGCATCAAGGGTCTCCGTCACCAGGCTGTCGCCACTGAGGATCATCAGGTAAGCGTCGAACAAGGCCCGCTCTTCGACCGGCAGGGTCTCGCCCAGGCGGCCGTTGAGCGCACGGATTTCGTCACGCGTGGCGCCGACGGCGGCCTCGAACGCGGCCCGCTCGGTGGCCACGTCATCGATCTTGCGGTCGGGCACGGCATCGAGATTGGCAGGCGGATAGATCACCCGCACCTTGCCGACACCGACTCCCGGGGCGCCGGCAATACCAGCGATGGAGTGCGACTCCAGCCGCCCACCACCGCGCAGTGCCTCGATATCGCCGTTAACCTCGGCATGAGCGATGGCACCGGCCAGTTGCGCGGCAAGGGTGAACAGCAACGATTCATCCTCGTCGCTGAAGCGGCGCGTCACCTGTTGCTGCACCACCAGCACCCCCTTGACGGTGCGCTGGTGGATGATCGGCACACCGAGGAAGGCGTGGTAGCGCTCCTCGCCCGTCTCTTCGAAATACTTGAACTTGGGATGTTCCGGTGCGTTCTCGACGTTGACCGGCTCAGCACGCGCCCCAACCAGGCCGAGCAGGCCCTCGGTCAGATCGAGGCGAACCTTGCCGATCGACTCGGGGTTGAGGCCTTCCGAGGCCATCAGCACCAGCTGGCGACTGACCGGCTCAAACAGGTAGACCGAGCAGACGTCGACCGCCATGGTCGCGCTGACGCGGCGGACAATCACCGTCACCGCCTGCTCGATGTCGTGGGCCTCGTTGACCTCGTGGAGGATGCGCTGCAGTTGAGCGAGCATGGGGTAGCCGGCGCCTAGCGAGACCGACGCGGCACCGGACGACCCGTTGCCGCCCGGTCGGAATGCGATGACTCGGGACGGCGGCGGGGCCGGTAACCAGGGAAGATCAGCGGTGCGAGTTCGCGTAGTGCCTCGGCGTAGACATTGCGTTTGAAGAAGACCACCTGGTGCATCGGGTACCAGTAGGTGACCCAGCGCCAGGCATCGAACTCGGGATGGTCGGAGCGGTCGAAGCGCACCTGGTCATCGGGCACCAGCAGCCGCAACAGGAACCAGATCTGCTTCTGCCCGATGCAGAGCGGGAAGTTGCCATGGCGAACGAAGCGGTCGGGCAACTGGTAGCGCAACCAGTCATCGGTGCAACCAAGGATTTCGACGTGCCCGGATTCGAGCCCCACTTCTTCGTAGAGCTCGCGGTACATCGCCTTCTCGGGCGTCTCGTCGTCCTGGATTCCACCCTGCGGGAACTGCCAGGAGCGGCGACCGATACGTCGCGCCCAGAGCAGCCGACCACGGCCGTTACTCAGGATGATCCCGACGTTGGGCCTGTATCCATCCTCGTCAACCACTCAGTATCCCAGTCAAGAATTCAACTTCAGGCATTCTCACATATGGTCTGGAGGCCAGCAAATGACCCGCGACAGGTTGGCCCACTGCAGCACCAGCCACTATGCTGTGGCTCCCGCGTGCCGATGGGGAGCACGTGGCAACGGCGGGAGAACCTCCTTGGCACTGGCCCTTTTCGACCTCGACAACACCCTGCTCGCTGGTGACAGCGACTACCTATGGGGCGGATTTCTCGCCACTCAGGGGCTGGTCGACGGACCTGCCTACGAGCGCGAGAACCTGCGCTACTATCGCGCCTACCAGGCTGGTCAACTCGATATCCATGAGTTCCTGCGCTTCGCCCTGCGGCCACTCGCCGATCACGAACCGGCACTGCTAGAGGCGGTGCGCGAGCGCTTCATAGATGAAACCATCGCACCCATCGTCGCCCCAGGCACCGCGGCACTGCTCGAACGTCACCGCACCGCCGGTGACCGGCTGGCGATCATCACCGCCACCAACAGCTTCGTTACCGGGCCGATCGCCGTCCTGCTCGGCATCGACGACCTGCTCGCCACCGAGCCCGAGCAGGTCGACGGCCGCTACACCGGACCGGCGGCCGGAAGCCCCTGTGTTCGCGAAGGGAAAGTCCAGCGTCTCAAGGCGTGGCTGGCCGTCGAGAAACTCGACCTTGGCGGCAGCTGGTTCTACTCCGACTCGCACAACGACCTGCCGCTGCTCGAAATTGTCGACCACCC
>QNFN01000099.1 GCA_003645555.1 Gammaproteobacteria bacterium
GCGCGCTTGAACCAGATCTTTTTTTTATCGATGTCCCGGCGGCCACCGAGACCGCGAGCATAGAGCTCCCCGAGCCGGTCCTGTGCGTTGGCGTAGCCCTGTTCGGCAGCACGCCGGTACCAGGTCGCCGCGACAGCCTGGTCTCGGCTCAGGGCGTCGCCGAGATCGTGCTTGCGCGCGAGCCAGAACTGGGCCAGTGGTACGCCGGTCTCGGCGGCGAGGGTGAACCAACCGGTGGCCACGGCATCGTCGCGGACGACGATGCGGCCGCGGTGATAGACCTCTCCGAGCAGAATGGACGCCTCGGCATCACCTTTGGAGGCGCGCTTCTCGAGTCCAGGCAGGTCAGTGGCTTTCAGTTGATCGGCGCGGGCCAGTAGCGCATGGTCGAAGTGGTCAGCGGCCAGCGATGACGCGAGGCAGGCCAACACCAGTCCGATCAGCACGCGTAGTGCCAGGCCGCGTCCACTCCTGAATGTCGATACCGTCAACGGTACGGCTCCCGCAGCGTCTCTCCTGATCAGAAACATAGCACTGCGTGGACAGTTCCGCGTTGGCGCACCACCACGGTGCCATCAACTTGGTAGCGCGCATCTTCTTGGTGCGCAATGCGTCCTGCGCGCACCAATATGTTGCATGCGAGCGATGGGTGAATCAGCAAGTCATTGTCATCAAACATGATTATTTCTGGCCCGATACCTGCTACCTCCTTCTGAATCATCTTTCAGGAGAGTCCCATGCAGTCCATCCAGTCGGGTATCGATGTCCTTTTTGTACTGCTCGGCGCCATCATGGTGCTGGCGATGCACTCCGGATTTGCCTTTCTCGAAGTTGGCACCGTCCGCTCGAAGAACCAGGTCAATGCGTTGGTGAAAATCATCTGCGACTTCGCCGCGTCGACCATTGGGTACTTCTTCATCGGCTACGGGGTCGCTTACGGTGCCGGGTTCTTTGATGCGGCGCCGTCACTGGTCGAGAAGAACGGCTACGAACTGGTGAAATTCTTCTTTTTGCTGACCTTCGCCGCGGCGATTCCGGCGATTGTCTCCGGTGGCATCGCCGAACGGGCGCGTTTCTACCCGCAGCTGGTTGCCACCTTCCTGTTGGTCAGCCTGATCTACCCATTCTTCGAGGGTATCATCTGGAATGGCAATTTCGGTATCCAGGGCTGGTTCGAATCGACCTTCGGTGCCGCCTTTCACGACTTTGCCGGCTCGATCGTCGTACACGCCATCGGCGGCTGGATCGCACTCACTGCCGTTTTGTTGCTCGGGCCACGCCAGGGGCGCTATGGCAAGGATGGTTTGATAGCGGCCCACCCGCCGTCAAGCATCCCGTTCCTGGCGCTCGGTGCCTGGATCCTGACGGTCGGCTGGTTCGGCTTCAACGTCATGTCGGCACAGAGTATCGAGGGGATCAGCGGCCTGGTGGCGGTCAACTCGTTGATGGCGATGGCCGGTGGCATCCTCGCGGCTCTTTTTGTTGGCAAGAACGATCCGGGTTTTGTCCACAATGGCCCGTTGGCAGGGCTGGTTGCGGTCTGTGCCGGCTCCGACCTGATGCACCCGCTCGGTGCGTTGGCGACCGGTGTCGTGGCCGGTGGCCTGTTCGTCTGGACCTTCACGCTGACCCAGAATCGCTGGAAGATCGATGATGTCCTCGGCGTCTGGCCGTTGCACGGCCTGTGCGGACTGTGGGGCGGTATTGCCGCCGGTATCTTCGGTCTCGAGGCACTCGGAGGCATGGGCGGTGTTCACCCGCTGGTGCAGGTGCTTGGTTCCGCCCTCGGGGTTGGTGTCGCACTGGTTGGTGGCACGCTGGTCTACGGCGCCATCAAGGTTACGGTCGGGTTGCGCCTGAGTGAAGAGGATGAGTTCAACGGTGCTGACCTGAGTATCCACAAGATCAGCGCGACGCCGGCCAAGAACTGAGGGGGTCAGAGTAAAATCACCCCACTTTTACTCTGACCCCTACTCCCTGCTAGGGACGGTAGGTCGCGCTGGCGCTGTCGGTTTCCCACAGCACGACTTCAACCACCGGAAAACCAGCCTCGCGCGCCACTTCGTAGAGCAGCCGGGCAATATTCTCGGCGGTCGGGTTGTACTTCATGGTGAACAGGCGCTCCCCCGCCGCCTGCAGCACCGGCAGCACCGGGTCGTCCGGGTGCAGCAACATGGTGTGATCGATCTCCCGTTCGACCCACGCTTTCAGGGCATCTCCGACCTCGCTGAAATCACGCACCATCCCTTGGCCATCGAGTTCGGAGGCTTCGAGGGTGATTATTGCGCGGGCGTTATGTCCGTGCAGGTGGCGGCACTTGCCGGCATGGTCGAGCAGCCGGTGGCCGTAGCAGAAGCTGATCTGTTTGCTGATCCGGTACATGACGATGTCCGCTCAGACCTGGTGATGGATGGCGTTGCGATTCTACCGGGCGCCGGCTGGGGCCGCCATCAGGTAAAGGAACCTCTGATTAAGTCTGGACGAAGTAGATTGTGCTTCAGGATGTTCAGATTTGAGGCGTAAAACGCACGTAATAGCGAGCTATTGCGAAGCTTTGCAACGAAAAAGCGGGACATTCTGGGCGCCAGATACGAGTTCATGATTTGATCAGAGGTTCCTAAACGCTTCGGTGGTGTAACGCTCAACCGTCAGCGTCGCCGACCAGTGGTCGGCCGGCAGGCCCGCCTTGTGTTTGAGGTGGACCAGAAAATCGCGCGGGTCGGGAAGCTGGGACCAGACCGACGGCAGGAAGGTGCCGCTACGGCCGAGATCGGCAAGGATCAGGCCGTCGACACCCGGCCGCAACTGGGCCAGCAGGTCGGCCTCCGAGCGGAAGTGCATCGGTTCGGCTGGGCTCAGCACCGAAATCTCGAGTTCGAGGCGTGGTGCTTCCGTGGCCGTGACCGGTGGAAAGCGGGGATCGCGGAAGGCTGCGGCGAAGGCGTTGTCGGTGATGTCCTTGGCCAGTGGTCGACGGGCCTCGAGCGAGCCGATGCAGCCGCGCAGGTTGCCACTGAGGTGCAGTGTCACGAAGGTGGCGCGCAAGGCACACAGGTCCGGTGGCAGCGACTCCATAGCCGGTGGCAGCGCTTCGCCGTGAGTGAGGCCGTGGTCAATGGAGGCACGCGCCAACGCCAGCAGCTGGCGGCGCTCATCCGGTCCGTAGGCCGCTTCAGTGGAAGGCATAGGTGCCATAACCGACCACACTGTCACGGCTCCCGCTGGTGTCGCCGGAATTGCGCAGGTCGACTGTGGTCACCGTCAGGCCGCGGTGGCGTGCGACCCGCAACAGACCGTTGACCGGGTTGCGGCCACAGGCCTGGCCGTAGCCGATGCGTGCCGGGTCGAGTGCCTCGATGGCGCGGGTGGTTTCGCTATCCAGCGCCTGCGCGGTGGCGTAGTCATGGTAGTGGCTCAGGTCGGAGCTGACGACGATCAGGGTTTCCGGGCCACCCCAGAGCCGTTCAAGGACGCTGGCGACGGTCTCCGGGTCGGCCTCGCCGACCACCAGCGGGACCAGCTCGAAGGCGTCCAGTACCTGCTGCAGAAACGGCAGGTGAACCTCGAGACTGTGCTCGAGTTCGTGGGCTTCGTCGCTCAGTTGGCAACCGGGAAACTCGAGCAGTTCGGCGATCGCCACGGTGTCGATCGGCACCGGACCGAGCGGGGTGCGGAAGCTTTCGGCACTCGGGACGGCGATACCGGTGAGGGCGACCCGGTGGGCCGGACCGAGCAGCACGACCCGGCGGATTGTCTCGCGCATTGGTGTCAGCAGGGCGTAACCGGACGCCGCAACCGGCCCGGAGTAGACGTAGCCGGCGTGCGGTACGATGAGCGCCTTGGGCGGGTTGAGCCCGCAGCTGGCGCCATCGAGCAGCTCGCTTACGGTATGCCGTAACTGGTCCCGGTCCGCGGGGTAGAAAAGGCCGGCCACAGCGGGATCTCGGGTACTCACCATCAGTGTGCCTCCTTGCGACTTTCGGCGCGGTTCGCAGCTAGCATAGTCTACGCCGATCTCGGCTAAGCTCAGTGCGGACGAGCACGGTGTGAGGTACGGCGATGACCCGTCGTAAAACAGCAATCGATGGCACGAGCACGCCGACACGCTACTGGCACCGGCTCGATGACGGCCGGGTGCAGTGCGATGTTTGCCCGCGCGCCTGCAAGCTGAAGGAGGGGGCGCGCGGCCTCTGTTTCGTTCGTGCTCGCGAGGGCGACGCCGTCGTCCTCACCACCTACGGTCGCTCAAGCGGTTTTTGCATCGACCCGATCGAGAAAAAACCACTCAACCACTTTCTTCCCGGCACCCCGGTGCTGTCGTTCGGCACGGCCGGTTGCAACCTGGCCTGCAAGTTCTGTCAGAACTGGGATATGAGCAAGTCGCGCGAGATGGATACCCTCGCCGATACCGCCGCCCCGGAGAAGATCGCTCGCGTTGCCAGTGACCTCGGTTGCCGCAGCGTCGCCTACACCTACAACGACCCGGTGATTTTTCTCGAGTACGCGATCGATGTCGCCCGTGCTTGCCGAGAAGTCGGCGTCAGGTCGGTCGCGGTCAGCGCCGGTTACGTCTGCCCGGAGCCGCGGGCCGAGTTTTTCTCCTGGATGGATGCCGCCAACATCGACCTCAAGGCGTTCAGCGAAGGGTTCTACAAGAAGCTCTGCAGCGGTCACCTCGAGGCAGTCAAAGAGACGTTGCGCTACCTGGTTCACGAGACCGACGCCTGGGTCGAGATCACGACGCTGCTGATTCCTGGTGAGAATGACAGCGACGCCGAACTCGATGCCATGACCGGGTGGATCGCTACGGAACTTGCTCCCGAACTGCCGCTGCATTTCACCGCCTTCCACCCCGACTGGAAGATGCTTGATTATTCTCCGACACCGCCGGCGACATTGACTCGGGCGCGCGAAATCGCACGGAACAACGGCCTGCACCACGTCTACACCGGCAACGTTCACGATGAGGCCGGTGGCAGCACCTACTGTCACCAGTGCAGTGAAAAGCTGATCGGCCGCGACTGGTACGTGCTCGGTGACTGGAACCTGGATACCGACGGTCGTTGCGCCCAGTGCGGAACACCGCTGGCCGGGGTGTTCGAGGCACGGCCGGGCCACTGGGGTGCAAGACGCCAGCCGGTACAGATGTACGGCCGTTGAGTGGTGCACTGTATGCCTTACGATGCGGTGAGCCAGGTTTAAGCTCGCCATGCGGCATGGCTATTCGGGCCACAGTGGCCTGGTTGGCCCCCGACGTAATAACCTTGCAGCATGAACGATCCCCGTGAACTTCTGATCCTGCGCCACGCCAAGTCGGCCTGGGATACCCCGGCGGAGACCGACTTCGACCGGCCGCTGAACGGGCGCGGTAAGCGTGATGCCCCGCGTATCGGTGACTGGCTGCACGACCAGGGGTTGTCTCCCGACCACGTCGTCGCCTCGCCTGCCCGTCGTGCACGGCAGACGGCGCGCCGGGTCTGCCGGCCGCTCGGCTTTGACCTCGATGCCATCGACTGGCAGCCGCGTATCTACCTCTCCAGCCTGCCAACGTTACTAGACGTCCTCGCCGCCTGTCCGGCGACGGCACAGCGCGTGCTGTTGGTGGGCCACAACCCGGGGCTGGAAGAACTCCTCGAGTACCTCGGTGGGACGTCACTTGGACCGCCCCCGGGTGGCAAACGCCTGCCGACGGCCACCATTGCACGGCTGGCGCTACCTGATGACTGGTGCCGGCTCGGCAGTGGCTGCGGCCAGGTTTTGGCCTGGGTGCGGCCGCGTGATCTCGTGGCGGAGTGACCATCCTGTAACGTGACCTGGTGCATGCCATGGACATGGGCGTTTTGCTAGACTTTCGCAATGATGATCAGGAGGATCAGGGTAGTGTTCCAGGTGCCTATGTTCGCCGTCGCGGCAGTCGCTGTGCTGCTGTTCGTCGGTACGGCCCCGGCCATGGCCGCCGTTTGCGGACCCGACGTCGATGAGGCGCGCTGGCAGACGGCCCAGGTCGAGGGAACTCCGGCCCGCCTGCGTGATTACCTGACCGCTTGTCCGAAAGGTCGCCATGCTGGCCAGGCACGAGCACGCCTGGCTCGGGTCAGTGAGCCCTGGGAGCCGGAGATGGTGGCCGTGCGGGGGCGCTGTTTCCAGATGGGCAGCGACAAGAACGACGCGGCCCGCGAAAAAGACGAGCGGCAGCACGAGGTCTGTATCAAGGACTTCGAGATCGCGCGCCACGAGGTGACCTTCGATGAGTACGATCGCTTTGTCGCCGCGACCGGGCGCGAACCACCGTATGACGAAGGCTGGGGTCGCGGGCGCCAACCGGTGATCAACGTCACCTGGGAGGATGCCACGGCCTACGCCACGTGGCTGGGCCGTACGACCGGCCGACCCTATCGCCTGCCGACCGAAGCCGAGTGGGAGTTCGCCTGCCGCAGCGGTGGCCAGTCGCAGCGCTACTGCGGTGCCGAGCGCGCCAACCCCTACGGTTGTTATGCGGACAACTGCCGCGGGCGGGCCCATCTGGTGGGCAGTCGGCCGGCCAACGGGCTCGGTATCCACGACATGAGCGGCAATGTCGGCGAGTGGACCTGCTCGATCTACGATCCCCGTTACCGCGGCAGCGAGACGCGCTGCGCCAAGGTGAGTGAGCCGGGTTCTCGGGTCGGTCGTGGTGGGTCGTGGCTCGATGCGGAGGAGTACCTGCGTGCCGCCTCACGTGACGGTGGACACACCAAATTCCGTGCCATCACCCTCGGCTTTCGCCTGGCGGGTGATGTCGAGCCGTGCCTGCGGATGGCCGGCAAACCACCCGTTGGTGGCAGCTGCTAGCTAAGGCGTGCGCAGGCCTTAGGGAGCCTCTGATTAAGTCATGAACTCGCATCTTGCGCACAGAATATCCAGCTTTTTCGTTGCCAAGCTTCGCAATAGCTCGCTATTACGTGCGCTTTGCGCCTCAAATCTGAACATTCTGAAGCACCA
>QNFN01000100.1 GCA_003645555.1 Gammaproteobacteria bacterium
ATGGCGGGCACGGCCGCGATCACGTCGGTAACCCGCAGCGCGCGCTGGTTCTCATCGGCGAGCTCGAGGAGGAAAGTGTTGACGTGCATCAGCACTTCGGCAACATCGACCACCCGCCGCTCCTCGGCCTCGAGCGATCCATTGATCATCCCGTCGACGGCATCGTGCTGCGTGCGCACCGCGTCGGCAAGGCCATTGAGGCCCATCATGCCGAGGGTGTCGGCCATGCGCCGGAGATTGTCGCGTAGCGGCTCGAAATCGCGCAGGTTGCCATCGTTGCTGGCGCCGAAAATCTCGATGATGTCCCGGGCGCGGTTGAAGTCTTCCTTGACCGCCACGGCTACGCTGTGCAACACGGCGGTGTCGGGACCATGCAGGCGCCGACCGACCTCCTCGATCAGCTCGGCGCCGGGCACCCGGCCGGCCAGATCGAACGCCGTGTTCAGGGCCTGTGTCAATGGCCCCGCATCGGGAGCTTGGGCGACACGGTAGAGGAGGCTCCTGGTCAACGCCTCCTGGTCGGCACCGGCACCGGCCTCGGCCAGCGCCTTGAGCTGTCGATCCAGGGCAGTCAGCAGGCGCTTGGCTGCCGGATCGGCGGCGATGCCCCCGGAACCCAACCCTTCGAACAGGCCGCCCGCGGACCACCACAGACGTGCGTCCGTCAGCTCGGTGGTCGCCTGGCGCAGCAGTTCGCACACCCTGAGCAGGACCCGGATAGCGTTTGGATCCTGCGGATTGCGCAACCAGGCTACCAGGGCCTTCTGGTAGGTCGGCCGCACCTTGGCAGCCAGTGCCTGCAACGATGCCGTGGGCGCCTGCTCCGGCGCGGGTGGCTGTACATCGAGAGAGACGTTGAAGAAGACGTCGGCCGTGAGCGGCGTCTCGCCGCCGAGTTCACGCAGTTCGTTGAGCTCGGGCAACAGCGCCTGGGGCAAATCCTCCCCACCCGACTGGATGTACTCCAGGTAGGCAGGCAGCTGCAGCAAGCCGCGCATCAGCGCCCCGAAAATCGTCTCACTACGTTCGACCCGATCGTTGCGTACGGCGTCGAGCAGGCTGAGCATCTGCTCGGCATAGTGCACCGCGCCCTGCAACTCGACCAGTTGCAGGGCGCCGATCACCTGGTGCAGCGCTTCGGCACAGGAGGCCAACTCGTACTCGTCGCCGGTATTCTCGACGAAGAACTCGAGTGACTGGACCGCCTGTTTCAGGGTCTCGTCGATTTCGCCCTTGACCCAGTCCAGGGCCTGCGAATTGGGGCGTCCGGCATCCGTCATCTGTCAGATCCTAGCCCGTATATTGCACCAGCCGGGGCCGTGACAGGCCACGGGCCGGTAACAGCCTGGATGTTTCGGATTCGCTTCAAAACCGATCGTCTCCACTTGCGCTTCAATGGCTTCAGACCAGGCCCGTGGCCGGCTGGTGCAATATGCGGGCTAGGCACGGTGCATGACCATCGGCACCTCCGGGAACCCCGGTCAGGCCTGGGTTTCAGGCAGTTTGAAGCCGGCCACCGACTCACGCAGTTGTTCGGCCAGCTTGGCCAACTGACCGATCGAGTTAGCCGTTTCGTTGGTACCGGCCGTAGTCTGGGTCGTGACCTCACGGATGCTGTTCATGGTGCCGGAGACCTCGGCCGCCGTGCTCGCTTCACGACGCGCGGTGTCGGCGATGCCCTGGATCAGCTCGTAGAGCTGGTTCGAAACCTTCTCGATCTCCTCGAGTGCGTCGCCAGCGTCAGACGCCAACTGCGCCCCGCTGACCACGTTCGCGGTACTGCGTTCCATCGACGTAACTGCCTCGTTGGTGTCAGCCTGGATGGTGTTGATTAGTGCACCGATCTGCTTGGTGGCATCGGTCGAGCGTTCCGCGAGGCGCTGCACCTCGTCAGCCACCACGGCGAAGCCGCGCCCGGCCTCGCCAGCCATCGCTGCCTGGATCGCCGCATTCAACGCAAGGATGTTGGTCTGGTCGGCAATGTCATCGATCAGCTCGATGATGGCGCCGATCTCCTGCGAGCTCTCACCGAGACGCTTGATCCGCTTCGATGTCTCCTGGATCTGTTCGCGGATGGTGTCCATGCCGCTGATGCTGTTGCGCACCACCTCGCCGCCCCGATGGGCGATATCCACCGAGCGCTTGGCCACTTCCGCGGAGTTGCCCGCCTCGCTGGAGACGCCCTCCATCGACTGGGCCATGGCGTCGATACGGTGGCTCGCTTCGGCGATCTGGCCGGCCTGCTCCTGGCTCGAAAGCGCCAGCTGCAGGGTCGTCGCACGGCTTGTCTGGGCCGCCCCGGTAACCTCCTTCGAGGTCAGGTTGATGGAGGTGACCAGGTTGCGCAGGGCGTCGATGGCGTAATTGACCGAATCGGCGATGGCGCCGGTGATCTCCTCGGTCACCGTGGCCTCCTTGGAAAGGTCGCCTTCCGCAAGGTAGCTGAGTTCGTCGAGCAGCTGCAGGATCGCCTCCTGGTTACGCTGGTTGAGCTGGTCGGCCACCTGCTTCTGGCGCACTGTCTCGGCGTGGCGACGGCGGGAATCAGAAACCGAGATGCCGCCGAGAAGCATCATCGCCAGCAGGCCAGCCGCACCAGCGTAATAACCAATCTCGGTGGTCAGGAAGCGGCCGCTCTGCAGGAGCTCGATCGACTCTTCGAGCTGCCATCCCGACTGGACCAATCTCTCCACCAGCTCGTCGACGGCGGTCGCCGATTCACGCGCCTCGTAGAGATCAGGAAACCGCTCCTCGAGTTCGAACATCAATTCACCCAGGATGAAGAAAACCTCCACCGCTTCATCGAGCAGTCCCCGTGAACTGCCGTCGGGGATACGACGAATGTTCAACTCGTCACTGCCAGACACCAGGCCGTCGAGGATTTCACCGATATTGGCAACGTTGACGATCAGATCGGTCGCGGCCTCCTCCTGCGCCTCGTCTTCGAGGTTCGGGTCGCGCAGCAGACGACCCAGGTCGCGTGCCAGCTGGGCGTTGTAGAGGATCAGCTCACCCACCCGGGCAACCTGGTCCGGCTGGGCGCTGCGCTCGACCAGGTCGTCAACCAGGGCCTGGAGTGCATCGCCAAGATCAGGGATGTGGTCAGTCTCGATTTCACCCGCGAGCTTGTAGACATTGCTCAGCGGAATACGTGCCTCAAGAACCCCGTTGAGCTGCGTCGCCATCCGGTTCCAGATGGCCTTGACCGACTCGATGCGGTCGACCACGTTCGCATCGGTATAGGAGATGGTATGCATCCCGTGGCCCGCTTCACCCCCTGTGGCGGCGTGGCCCTGGGCACCATCGTCATGCGCCATGCCTTCGTGAGGCTTGGCCTCTTCCTGGTGAGCCTGGCGTTCATGCGCTCCGCCCTCATGCGCCGGCTCTTTATCCTTATGCTCCTCGGACTCACCGGCGTGCGCTTGCCCCTCACCATTATGCTCTTTGCGTTCTTCCGCCTGCTCTCCTGCCTCTCGAATCAGGGCATCCGACTTGCCCAGGTCGCTCTCGGTGATAATCCGACCGGCCTCGCCACCGAGATGACCGACCGAACTTTCGAGTTTCTCGGCCAGTTGTCGCAACTTCGGGAACGCCGAAAAATTACCTCGGGTTGCCGCGCTCGACAGGTCGCCAAGTTCCGGGCTGTTGATACGAATGTCGCGGACGTGGACCAACGATTCGCCATCGTCCACCTCGCGCTCGGCGACCGTCAAGATGGTGTAGAGCGAAAAGCCGAGCGTAGCCAACATGATGATGGCCAGCAGGACAAAGAAGACCCTGCGCTCCCCACCCCCGGCACCTGTTGCGGTCTTGTCTTTGCTCATCGAGCGATCTCCCTGACTGCTGTTCTCTTGATCATGTGGTCGCGCCTGCCCGTGGGCACACCGCCTACGCCGCCGCCTGCATGAATTCACCATGCACGGCCAAGCGGGCGAAATCGAATACTGGCCTCAGGCCGTCCTCGACACGGAAAGCCCCGGCGAGAAACTCCCGCAGCGACGGCGCCACCTCCGGTAATTCATCGGTGCGCTCGGCGCTGTCGATCTGTTGCAGCCCGGAGACCGAGCTGACCAGCAAGCCGCTGAAGAACTCCCCCTCGCGGATCGCCACCACCCGGGTGGCGTCATCTCGCGGTGTCGCACCGAGGCCAAGAAAGGCCTGCAGGTCCATCACCGGGAGCAGGTTGCCGCGTACGTTGGCGATGCCTAGTACCCACGGCTTGACCAACGGGACGCGGGTCAGCGCGGGAACGGTCAGGATCTCCTCGACCTGCCCCAGGGGCGCCAGCAGCCGCAGACCGCCGAGGGTGAAACCGATACCGCGCCAGTAGTCGCGCGTCTCCTCCTGCATCGGCAGGCCGCGCGCCACGGCGAGACTGCGCTGCTCCAACTCGCGGAGCAGCTGCAGAGGGTCGACATTGGGGCTTGCGTCCTGCATCCCTTGCAATTGGTCAGCCAGGAAGAACGCTCTGGATCTTGGCCACCAGGTCGGTCTCGGTGACCGGCTTGGTCAGGTAGTCCTTCGCCCCCTGCCGCAGACCCCAGACCTTGTCGGTCTCCTGGCTCTTGGTCGAGACGATGATGATCGGAATATCCTTGGTCTCGGCGTCCCGGGTCAGCTGGCGCGTGGTCTGAAAACCGTTGAGACCCGGCATGACGATATCCATCAGGATCACGTCCGGCTTTTCGCTGCGCGCCTTTTCGATGCCCTGCTCACCGCTTTCGGCATCGATACATTCGAACCCGTGCTTTTCGAGCATCCCCCGCAGGATATGAATCTCGGTGAGGGAATCGTCAACAATAAGAACCTTGGCCATCTCTCCTCCGGTGTGCAGTCAGATCCAGCGGGGTCACGCCTTGTCGGTACGCGCTTCGTTTCCGACATAACGGCGAATAGCGCTCAGCAGGTCGTCCTTGGTGAACGGCTTGGTCAGGTACTGTTCCGAGCCGACGATGCGCCCGCGCGCCTTGTCGAACAGACCGTCCTTGCTCGACAGCATGATCACCGGGGTGTTGCGGAATTCACGGTTGTTCTTGATCAATGCGCAGGTCTGGTAGCCGTCGAGACGTGGCATCATGATGTCGACGAAGATGATGTCCGGACGCTCGTCGGCGATCTTGGACAGCGACTCGTAGCCATCGGTGGCGGTAACCACCACGTAGCCCTCGCGTTTGAGCAGCGTCTCCGCGGTCCGGCGGATGGTCTTGCTGTCATCGATGACCATCACCTTGACCCCGGTCGTGCCAGCGTCGTCTGTATGCTCTTCCGTCATATCGTCCGTCCGCTACGACTCCAGGCTACTGGAGATTCCAGAGCCACAAGGTGGGTCGCAATCACGCGATTTCAGGTACTGTCCTGCCCCAATGTTTCAACCAGCTGTTGCGCGATGTCACGAAACCCATGACGACGACGCGCTATCTTGCTGGAAGATATACTAAGTTAACATAGCCCCGGCGCTTCAAGACAGGCCGGGAAGCACAATTTGAGGACTCCCCGGATGGCAAACGAAGCACTCGCCGTGGTACCGCACCTTACGACCGCGCTCGATGGCCCCCTTCAGCAACTCGAGAGCCAGCTGCTGGACCAGCAACCGACCATCGAAAGCTGGTTGCGGCGGCAGTGGACAGCGACCCCGGCCCCGTTCTACAGCTCCGTCGATCTGCGTAACGCCGGTTTCAAGCTGGCGCCGGTGGACACCAACCTGTTTCCGGCCGGATTCAACAATCTCAATCCGTCGTTCTTGCCGCTCTGTATCCAGGCCATCCAGACGGCGGTCGAGAGCCTCTGCCCCACCGCGGCCAACATCCTGCTGATTCCGGAAAGCCACAGTCGCAACACCTTCTACCTCGAAAGCGTGGCGACCTTGGCCGAGATCCTGCAACAAGCGGGGTTCAATGTACGGATCGGCAGCCTGGCGCCGGACCTGACCGAACCCGAGGAGCACACGCTCCCCTCCGGGCGCACGCTGTGCCTGGAGCCACCCATGCGCAATGGCCCCCGCATCGGCCTGGCCGACTTCGACCCCTGCATGGTGCTACTCAACAACGACCTCGCGGGTGGGCGCCCGGAGATCCTCGAAGAGCTTGAGCAGCCGGTGGTGCCACCGCTCGGACTTGGCTGGTCGAACCGGTTGAAATCACGCCATTTCGCCCACTACCAGGCGGTTGCCAGCGAATTCGGTGATCTGGTCGGCATCGACTCCTGGCTGTTCGACCCGCTGAGCCGCAACTGCGGGGAGATCGATTTCATGAAACGCGAGGGCGAGGAGTGCCTGGCGCGCAATACCGACACCCTGCTGCAGGCGATCGCGCTCAAGTACGCGGAATACGGCATCGACCGCGAACCGTTCGTGGTCATCAAGGCCGACGCCGGGACCTACGGCATGGGCATCATGACCGCCCACAGCACCGACGACGTACGCGCACTGAATCGCAAGCAACGCACCCGGATGGCGGCGAGCAAGGGCGGCACCAGCGTCAGCCGGGTGATCATGCAGGAGGGCGTCTACACCTTCGAGACCTGGAATGGCGCGGTCGCCGAGCCGGTGGTCTACATGATCGACCGCTTTGTCGTCGGTGGCTTCTACCGCGTGCACACGGCACGCGGGGCCAACGAAAACCTCAACGCCCCGGGCATGCACTTCGAGCCGCTCGCCTTCGCCGACTGCTGCAACACCCCTGACCGCGGCCAGGTGCCCGATGCCGGGCCGAACCGTTTCTACGCCTACGGCGTCATCGCCCGGCTGGCGCTGCTCGCCGCCGCGCGTGAACTCGCCGAACACTAGCCCGAATATGGCACCAGCCGCCCCCGGGCCTGCCCAGAAGCCTTTGCAACATAAACGGGAAAGACCAATTTTGAACCGAATCCGAAACATGCAGTTTGTTACCGGCCTGTGGCCTATCACGGCCCCGGCTGGTCCAGGCACGCCTGGACTTGCGCTTCAGTCAAGGAATAGCTAC
>QNFN01000101.1 GCA_003645555.1 Gammaproteobacteria bacterium
CCCGGATACTGCTGCTCCGTGATCCCTCTGGCTGGTACTCGAGCCGTCTGCTGCTCCGTTCACCCGGCCGCAGCATCGAGATCGGTCCCTGGCTGGTGGAGGATGAACGACTCGAACTGGCCGAGGAACGTGCCTGTCTCACCCCCACCGGGGCCATAGAACCTGTGCGACCACTGCCCGTAGCCGCACCGAGGTCGCGGCCCATCGCCACATAACAAGGCTGCTATGCATTCCCGCATGAAACGATCATATTCCCTGTGGTTACTGCCTTTCCTGCTGGTTACTGCACTGCCGGCGCAGGCCGAGTACGGGCTCAACTTTCCACCACCCGCCACCACGATCGCCCGCGACATCTACAACGTTCACATGCTGACGATGGGCATTTCGACGTTGCTGCTGATCGGCGTCTTCGGTGTGGTTTTCTTCGCCATCTGGAAGTTTCGCAAGAGCCGTGGCTACGAACCCGACCAGAACTTTCACAAGACCTGGTTCGGCACCTGGTCGTGGATTTTCGTCCCGGCCGTGGTGCTTGGTATCGACCTGACCATTGCCAGCTCGGCACAGAAGGTGCTCAACAAGCTCTGGGTGGTGCCCGAACAGGAGGGCATGCTCGATGTCAAGGTGACCGGCCACCAGTGGTACTGGGAGTTCGAGTTCCTCGACGAGGAGGTGCGCATCGAGAGCCGGGCCAAGACCGAAGAGGAGGCCGGTGAACTCTACCTGCGTGATGTCGACCACCGGCTGGTGCTGCCAACCGGCCGCCCGATCCGCTTTATGCACACCTCGGCTGACGTCAACCACGCCATGTGGGTGCCGGCACTGGGCTTCAAGAAGGACGCCATTCCCGGTTACATCACCGAGACCTGGGCCGAAATCGATACCGAAGGGGTCTATCGCGGGCAGTGCGCCGAACTCTGTGGCACCTGGCACGCAAAAATGCCCATCGTGGTCGAGGCGGTCAGCCCGGAACGGTTCACGGAATGGGTCGCCGAGGCGAAGGCCGCGCAAGCGGCCGCCGATGCCGAAGCGGCCGCCGACATCGAGTGGGCGCTGCCGAAGCTGATGGAGAAGGGCAAGGGACTCTACAACACCAAGTGCGCCAGCTGCCACCAGATCAACGGTGAAGGGCTGGCCCCCGCGTTCCCGCCACTCAAAGACAGCGCCATCGCGACCGGCCCGGCTGCGGCGCATATCGACATCGTGCTCAATGGCAAGCCAGGCTCGGCGATGCCGCCGTGGAAAGGCCTGCTGAACGACCTGGAGATCGCGGCCATCGTCACCTACGAACGCAACTCCTGGGGCAACGACACTGGCGACGCCGTGCAGCCGCGCGACGTCAAGGCGGCGCGCTAAGGCGCGAGGAGACCACCACCGGAGACCATCCGGTGACGGCAAGGACTAGAAAGCTATGAGTACCACAGCATCCGCCCTGCACAGCGAGCACGAGCACCACCCCTACGGCTGGCGCCGCTGGCTGTTCAGCACCAACCACAAGGACATCGGCACTCTCTATCTGCTGTTCGCGCTGACCATGTTCTTCCTCGGCGGCCTGAGCGCCATGGCCATCCGTGCCGAGCTGCTCTACCCGGGGCTGCAAATGCTCGACCCCGACCTGTACAACAACATCCTCACCAACCACGCCCTGATCATGATCTTCGGTGCGGTGATGCCCGCCGGCGCCGGCATCGCCAACTGGATGATCCCGCTGATGATCGGCGCCCCGGACATGGCGCTGCCACGGCTCAACAACCTGAGCTTCTGGATCCTGCCGGCCGCGGCAATGATGCTGGTGCTGTCGTTCATCGTGCCGTTCTTCCCCGGCGGCGGCACCCAGGTCAACACCGGCTGGACGCTCTACCCGCCGCTGTCGGTGCAGGTCGGCATGTCGATGGACTTCCTGATCTTCGCCATCCACCTGCTGGGCATCTCCTCGGTGCTGGCGTCGATCAACATCATCGTCACCATCCTCAACATGCGTGCCCCCGGCATGACCATGTTCAAAATGCCGATCTTCTGCTGGGCCTGGTTCGTCACCGCCTTCCTGCTGATCCTGGTGGTGCCGATCATCGCCGGTGGCGTCACCATGCTGCTGTTCGACCGCCATTTCGGCACCAGCTTCTTCAACGCCGCCGGTGGCGGCGACCCGGTGCTGTTCCAGCACCTGTTCTGGTTCTTCGGTCACCCCGAGGTCTACATCCTGATCCTGCCGGCAATCGGTGCGCTGGCACAGGTGATCCCGGCGTTTTCGCGCAAGCCGCTGTTCGGCTACAAATCGACGGTCGGTTCCATGCTGGTCATCGCCACCCTGGGCATGGTGGTCTGGGCCCACCACCAGTACACCATCGGCATGTCGCTCGGCACGGTGAGCTACTTCATGATCGGCACCATCCTGATCTCGATCCCGGTCGGCCTGATCATTTTCAACTTCATCGCCACCATGTGGCGCGGGGCGATGACCTTTGAGACACCGATGCTGTTCGCCACGGCGATGGTGCTGCTGTTCAGCTTCGGCGGCCTGACCGGGGTGAT
Source organism: Gammaproteobacteria bacterium (assembly GCA_003645555.1). Lineage (GTDB taxonomy): Bacteria > Pseudomonadota > Gammaproteobacteria > QNFN01 > QNFN01 > QNFN01. The sequence continues at coordinate 2,530 of QNFN01000101.1, forward strand.
GTTGGCAGTGATCCCGGCCGACGTGCAGTACCACGACTCGATGTTCGTGGTCGCCCACTTCCACTACGTGTTGATTCCAGGGGCGATCTACGGCCTGTTCGCGGCGGTCTTCTACTGGCTGCCGAAGTGGACCGGGCACATGTACGACGAAAAGCTCGCCAAGATCTTTTTCTGGGTCAACATGATCAGCTTCAACATCACCTTCTTCCCGCAGCACTTCCTCGGTCTGGCCGGAATGCCGCGGCGGATCATCGACTACAACGTCATCTTCGCCGAGTTCAACTTCCTCTCCAGTGTGGCCGGACTGATCTACGGATTCAGCCACCTGCTGTTCCTGTACATCATCATCAAGGCGATCCGTGGCGGCCAGCAAGCCAAGAACAAGGTCTGGGAGGGAGCCACCGGGCTTGAATGGGAACTGCCTTCGCCGCCGCCATTCCACTCCTGGGAAACGGCACCGAAAATCAAATGACTACCGTGATAACACCCGTTGACGACGCCACCCGGCGCAGAAACCGCCGCGTCGGACTGCTGCTTGGCGTGTTCGCGGTGGCCGTGTTCCTGTCATCGGTACCGTTCTGGCAAAAACTGGTCCAGGCGGCGCTGGACGCACAATGACCCGGTCGCCTCCAGCCCATCGCCGTACCGCCCTGCTGATCGGCGGGATTGCCCTGGGCATGTTCGGCCTCGGCTTCGCGCTGGCGCCGTACTACAGCCAGATCTGCGCCGCACTCGGTATCCAGGTTGCCAACGCACCACGCACGCGCGTCCTCGGCCCGCCGTCGGCGGAGCCGGTGGCACGCCCGGTCACCGTGCGCTTCGACGCCAACGTCAACGGCAACCTGCCGTGGGAGTTCGCACCGGTGACGCGCAAGCTGGAGATCAACACCGGGTCGCTGCACAACGCCACCTTCCGGGTGCGCAACCTTGGCGACCGGACACTGACCGGCCGCGCAGTGGTCAACATTACGCCGTGGCAGGCCACACCCTACGTCGACAAGACCGAGTGCTTCTGCTTCCAGGAGCAGCCGCTCGCGGCGGGTGAAGAGGCCGAGCTGACGCTGCGTTTCGCAGTGCTTCCCGATCTGCCGAGCGAATACAGCAACATCACGCTCTCCTACACCTTCATGAACATCGATCCCGACGCCGTCGCCCGACCGCACGGTCACGACGACGACCACTCCCACGACGACCACCACTCCCACGACAAGGGCCGCGACCAGGCCCACGAGACCGCCCATGAGCCAGCACAACGACACGCCGAGTAGCCACTACTTCGTCCCCGAGCCGAGCCCGTGGCCGTTCATCGCCATGTTTGCGATGTTTGCGCTGCTGGCCGGTACGGCACTGATAATCAACGACATCGGCTTCGGCAACGTCCTGGTCACCCTTGGCGCACTGCTGCTGACTTACATGCTCTACGGCTGGTTCCGCGATGTTGTCGGCGAGAATCTCTCCGGGCAGTACAACCACCAGGTTGACCGCTCCTTTCGCCAGGGCATGTACTGGTTCATCGCCTCCGAAGTCTTTTTCTTTGCCAGTTTCTTCGGTGCCCTCTACTACATCCGCAACATCGCCGTGCCGTGGCTAGGCGGCGCCGGTTACCTGGGCACGTCGGCACTCCTCTACAGCCAGTTCACCGGCGACTGGCCAACCGCCGGTCCCGGCGATCTCGGTGGCGATCTCACGCCGATGGGTGCCTGGGGCATCCCGGCACTGAATACGATGCTGCTGCTGAGCAGCGGGGCGACCCTCACCTGGGCGCACTGGGGCCTGAAGCTGAACAATCAGAAGACCCTGGTGCGGGGGCTTATCGCGACCATCACTCTCGGCCTGCTGTTCGTGGGGTTCCAGGCGTACGAGTACCAGCACGCCTTCGCCGAGTTGAACCTGACGCTGGCGTCAGGGGTCTACGGCTCGACCTTCTACATCCTGACCGGATTCCACGGCATGCATGTCACCCTAGGCGCGATCATGCTGATCGCGATCCTGGGTCGGTCGATGAAAGGGCACTTTTCGCCGCGCAACCACTTCGCCTTCGAGGCGGTGGCGTGGTACTGGCACTTCGTGGACGTGGTCTGGCTCGGCCTGTTTATCTTTGTCTACATGGTCTGAGCCGGAAGGCCGCCGGTCGTTCTATTTACCATGCGGTTCGACCAGTCCGAAGTAATAGCTGGCCATCAGCAGGGCGAACAGGAGCAGCGACAGCGTGATGCGGACCGTCAGGGCACGAACCATGCGCGTGCGATCGACCTCGCCGTCGTCGCGACCGAGGTAGAACATGGCCTGGCCAAGAGAGAAAATGATCAGCCCGAGCAGGATAAACATCGGGACCTTGATGATCATGTCCATGGGCGCCTCCTCGTGGTTGCGGGAACCCGTGGCGTCCTCCGCGCCGCGGCCGTCTGTACCGGGCCGACCCGGTCCGGATGGTCATTGATTTATAGCAATCTTATAGCAGTGCCATGCACCTCGGCCAAATCACCCTCCGACCGACCACGGTCCCGACGGTCGCCATGCTGATCGCCGTACCGCTGTTCACCGCGCTCGGCGCGTGGCAACTCGACCGGGCCGAGACCAAGCGCGACCTGCGGGCGGAACTCGCCGCGCGCTGGGACCTGCCGGCGGTTACGCTTCCGGCGGCACCAGCCTGGAGCGACCTGGAGCATCGGCGGGTGACGTTGCGCGGGCGCTTCGTCGCCGAACGCCAGTTCATTATCAGTGACCGCGTCCGCCAGGGTCGGCGTGGTGTGCACGTGGTCACGCCGCTGCAGACCACCAACGGGCACGAACTGCTGGTCAACCGCGGCTGGGTCACCGACTCGACTGCCGCGGATGAACCACCGGAACAGGCGGTCACGCTGACCGGGCGCGTGGCGCTGCCGCAACCGCCGGCTCTCGAACTGGGGCCTGCGGCGCCTGCCAACGACCCGTGGTCCGCACCCTGGTCGCGGCTCGATCCAGTGGGCTACGCCGTCGTCGCCGGGGTCGACCCATTACCGGCCGCCCTGCTGCTCGATCCGGACCAACCCCATGGCTTCGCCCGTGACTGGCCACGACCGACCGGTGGTCTCGCCCCATCGCTGCATATCGGTTACGCACTGCAGTGGTTCGCCTTCGCCGCCCTGGCCGCCGGCATCTGGCTCATCCGTTCGCTGCGCCGTCCCGAACCCACCGGGGAGCAGGCGTGAACGCCGCCGCACCCGCCGCCCCGCTCGATCAGCGCCGGAGCCGTCGCCTGCTCGTGCTGCTCGTCGTCATTGCCGCCATGCCGTTCGTCGCCTCGTGGGTTTTCTTCTTCAACCCGCAATGGCTGCCCGAGCCAACCGCCCAGCACGGCACCCTGCTCAATCCCCCGCTGCCCGTCACCAACCTGACCCTGCAGACACTCGAACGAGCGCCGCTGGAGATCTCCGTCAGGGCCAACGATCTGCTGTGGCTCGCGGTCGAGCCGGGGTCCTGCGCGATACCCTGCCGCGAGCGCCAGGTGGCGCTACGCCAGGCACGCCGAGCGGCTGGAGTCGAGAAGGACCGGGTGGTGCGGATACTCGCCTTCGCCACGCCACCTGCCCCGGAAACCCGTGACCGCCTGCGCCTGGAATCACCCGACCTGACGCTGGCCCTGGCCGATCCGCAACTGCTGGCCCTGGCCGCTGGCGAACCCACCCTGCTGTTGGGTGGACCGCGTGGCACGCTGATCTTGAGCTACGCTGCCGCATCGGTCCCGGTCAAGGACGTACTCAAGGACCTGAAACGGCTGCTGCGCGTGTCGCGCAGCTGGTAAGAGAGAGACGATGATCAGAACCGAAACCCTGCCCACCGCCGCCATCGCCCGCCCGACCCTGGGCTGCTACCTCGAGCTGACCAAGCCGAAGGTGGTGCTGATGATCACCTTCACTGCCATCGTCGGCATGCTGCTCGCCGTTCCCGGGCCAGCCCCCTGGGCGCCGCTGCTGTTCGGCACCCTCGGCATTGCCGCCGCCGCAGCCAGCGGCGCGGCACTCAATCACCTGATCGAGCGCGACAGCGACGCGGCCATGCAGCGCACCCGCCGCCGGCCCCTACCAACCGGTGCCGTGCCCGCCAGCCACGCGCTGACGCTGGCTGTCGGACTCGGGCTGTTCTCTGTGGTGCTGCTCGCCTGGCAGGTCAACCTGCTGACCGCCGGACTCAGCTTCGCATCGCTGATCGGCTACGGCGTGATCTACACCGTATTTCTCAAGCGCAGCACGCCGCAGAACATCGTCTGGGGCGGGGCCGCCGGAGCGATGCCGCCGGTACTCGGCTGGGCCGCG
>QNFN01000102.1 GCA_003645555.1 Gammaproteobacteria bacterium
CGCGCCGCGCCCAGCGCCTGAGCCGGCGCAGGTTCTTGCGCAGCCGATCGGTGAACATTCGTGCCCCGGGATCGGCCAGCTGACCTACTTCCGGGGTCGGGGCCACCCCGTCGGCACGCGCCCATTTGGGTGCCCGGGCCGCGACCTGCCAGCAGGTGAGCGTGCAGCGCAGCGCCCCGTTGAACAGCGGGTGGCTGGTCGCCGCCTCCGCACCCAGCCGTCGTGCCAGGCCAGTGTCACCGCTCAGTACCGCCGCCTGCCAGCCACGGAAGTGGCCGCGCAGCACCTGGCCGAGTTCAGCGTGGACCCGTACCGCCGTGGCGCTTTCGCCAAGCCGTTCGCCGTAGGGCGGATTGGTGACCACCAGCCCGGGAGAAGTACCGTCGAGAGTGGTCGCTTTGGCCAGCGGCTGCACTGCGAAGCGGATCAGGTCGCCGACGCCAGCTGACGCCGCCGCCTGACGTGCCTGCGCCACCACGTTTGGATCGTGGTCGGAGGCGAACAGCGACGGCACCCGTTCGAGGTCGGTTTGCGCGCGTGCCTCGTCGCACAGCCGGGTCCACACCTCCGGCACGTGGCCGAGCCAGCCGAGGAAACCGAAGTAGTCGCGACCAAGCCCGGGTGCGATCCTGGCCGCCATCTGTGCCGCCTCGATCGGCAGCGTCCCGGTGCCACACAGGGGATCGACCAGCGCCCCGCCGCGCGTGGCGATCTCTGGCCAGCCGGCGAGCCGCAGCAGGCCGGCCGCGAGATTCTCCTTCAACGGTGCCGGGGCACCGGCCGGGCGGTAGCCACGGCGATGCAGCGCCTCGCCGGAGAGGTCGATGCTGAGCACGCCACGCTGTTTCTGCAATACCAGGTTGAGTCGCAGCGACGGCCGCACCCGGTCTACCGACGGGCGCCGTCCATGCAACTCACGCAGGCGATCGACCACGGCGTCCTTGACCCGCAGCGCAGCAAAATGGCTGTGATCAATCGGCGAACCGCCGCTGAGCGTGGCATCGACCGCCAGGGTGTCGTCCGGGTCGAGGTGCTGCTCCCACGGCAGCTCGTGCACCGCGGCGTAGAGGGCGTCGGCATCAGGAACCGGGAAACGCGCCAGGTTCAGCAGCACCCGGCTCGCGACCCGCGACCAGAGGCAGGCACGGTAGGCGAGTTCGAGGTCACCGCTGAAGGCGACACCAGCACGCACCGCCTGCACCCGCTGCGCGCCAAGCTCACGCAGTTCGTCGGCCAGCACCGCCTCGAGGCCGCGCGGGGTGGTAGCGAACAGGGCCAGTGATTCAGCCAGCATCGGCCTCCAGTGCCTCCCAACGGGCGTAGGCCGTAGCCAGTTCCGTCTCGACCGTGCGCAGCCGGGCCGTCAAATCACGCGCGCCGTCGCCACCGTCACGATAGCGTGCGGAGTCGGCCAGTGCCGTGTGCAACTCGGCCTGCTCGGTCTCGAGCGCCTCGATCTGTGCTGGCAGTCCAGACAATTCTCGCTGTTCACGGTAGCCGAGCTTACGCGCCCCCGCCTTCGAGCGTGACTTTGCCGCCCGCGACGATTTGGCGGCCGATCCCGGCCCGACACCAACCGACCGCTGACGCAGCCAGTCACTGTAGCCACCGACGTACTCGACCACCCGCCCTTCACCTTCGAACACCAGTGTCGAGGTGGCGACATTGTCGATGAAGGCACGGTCATGACTGACCAGCAGCAACGTACCCTGGTAATCGAGCAGCAGCTCCTCGAGCAGTTCGAGGGTCTCGATATCGAGGTCGTTGGTCGGCTCGTCCATCACCAGCAGGTTGCTCGGCCGGCTGAACAGCCGCGCCAGCAGGCCGCGACTGCGCTCGCCACCGGAGAGGGTGCGTAGCGGTGCACGCGTCTGCGCCGGGCTGAACAGAAAATCCTGCAGGTAACTGATGACATGCCGGTCGCGACCGTTGACGGTGACGAAGTCGCGCCCCTGACCAACCAGGTCGACCAGGGTCGATTTGTCGTCGAGTGGCACGCGGTGCTGGTCGAAGTAGGCGATCTCGAGCCCGGTGCCGTGGCGTACCTGGCCCTGCTGTGGCTGCAATTCACCGAGCAGCAGTTTGAGCAGCGTCGACTTGCCGATGCCGTTCGGACCGATCAGGCCGACCCGGTCGCCCTTCAGCACGGTCGTCTCCAGGCCGTCGATCAACGTGCGGCCATCGTAGCCGTGAACCAGGCCCTTGACCTCGATGACACGACGTCCCGACGGCGCCGCCTGGTCGGCTGCGAGCCTCACCGTGCCGACCCGGGCACGGCGTTGGCGACGCTCTTCGCGCAATGCCTCGAGCGCCCGCACCCGGCCCTCGTTGCGCGTGCGCCGCGCCTTGATGCCCTGGCGAATCCAGGTCTCCTCGCGGGCCAGCTTTTTGTCGAATTCCGCCTCTTCACGCGCCGTGGCCGCCTGCTCGTCGGCGCGGCGACGACGGTAGGTGGCGTAGTCGCCGGGGTAGCTGGCGAGCACGCCGCGGTCGAGCTCGACGATGCGCGTGGCCAACTTCTGCAGGAAGGCGCGGTCGTGGGTGACGAACAGCAGCGCACCGCTGAAACCGGCGAGAAAGCCCTCCAGCCAGTCGATCGACGGCAGGTCGAGGTGGTTGGTCGGCTCGTCGAGCAGCAGCAGGTCCGGCTCGACCACCAGCGCACGGGCCAGCAACACCCGCCGGCGCGCACCGCCCGACAGGGTCACGAACGGCACGTCGGCCGGCAGGCCGAGACGTGACACCGCGGTCTCGACCCGCTGGCGCAGGTCCCAGCCACCCGCCGCCTCGAGACGGTGCTGAACCGTAGCGAGACGCTCCAGACCGGCCGCGTCGTCATGATCCTCGATGGCGTGACTCAGACGGTGGAACTCGGCCAGCAACGCGCCAACCTCGCCAAGACCGGCGGCGACCACATCGAAAGTGGTGCCGTCGTCCTCAAGCGCGGCTCCCTCCTGCTCCAGATAGCCGACGCGCAACCCGGGACGACGGACGATCTCGCCGCGATCCGGTGCATGTTCGCCGGTGACCAGGCGCAGCAGTGTCGACTTGCCGGCGCCGTTGCGACCGACCAGGCAGACGCGCTCGCCGGCGTCGATCGCCAGGCTGGCGCCATCGAGCAACGCCTGGCCGGCGAGGTCAAAACCGACTTCGCGCAGGGTCAGCAGCATGGCGGCAGTGACGGGGTGGCGGAAGGCCCCACACCGGCAGGGTGACGGGGTCGCGGCGCTTGGGACATACTGGTGGAACTCGGTCGCGGGCGGGCATTGTCGCACCGCCCTGAACGCCGGGCAATCGAGACACGGACCCTGCCGATGGCAAATCCCAAGTACCAGGACCTGCGCGATTTTGTCGCCCAGCTCGAAAAGCGCGGTGAACTCAAGCGCATTACGCAGCAGGTCGACCCGCATCTCGAAATGACCGAGATCTGCGACCGCACGCTGCGCGGTGCCGGCCCGGCGCTGCTGTTCGAGCGCCCAACCGGTCACACCATGCCGGTGCTGGCCAACCTGTTCGGCACCCCCGAGCGGGTCGCGCTCGGCATGGGCGAGGAGTCGACCACGGCGCTGCGCGAGGTCGGCAAGATGCTTGCCTACCTGAAGGAACCGGAGCCGCCTTCGGGCCTGCGTGACGCGGTTGGCAAGCTGCCACTAGTCAAACAGATCATGAACATGCAGCCGAAAAGCGTCTCCCGCGCACCGTGCCGCGAGAACGTCTTCGAGGGACCCGATGTCGATCTCGGTACCCTGCCGGTGATGACCTGCTGGCCCGATGATGCCGGCCCGCTGATCACCTGGCCGCTGGTCGTCACCCGTGGACCGGAGCGCACCCGCCAGAACCTCGGCATCTACCGCCAGCAGGTGATCGGCAAGAACAAGGTAATCATGCGCTGGCTCGCCCAACGCGGCGGCGCACTCGACTTCCGTGAATGGAAGCAGGCCCGGCCCGGTGAGCCGTTTCCGATCGCTGTCGCGCTGGGCGCCGACCCGGCAACCATCCTCGGTGCGGTTACGCCAGTGCCCGATACACTGTCGGAGTACGCCTTCGCCGGGCTGCTGCGCGGCGCCAAGACCGAGGTCACCGCCGCCTGTAACGGCTGGTTGCAGGTCCCGGCGCGTGCCGAGATCGTCCTCGAAGGCCACATCGACCCCGAGGAGACCGCCGAAGAAGGGCCGTTCGGCGACCACACCGGCTACTACAACGAGGTCGACCGCTTCCCGGTCTTCACCATCGACCGGCTGACCCACCGCAGCAACCCGATCTACCACAGCACTTACACAGGCCGCCCACCGGACGAACCGGCGATACTCGGCGCGGCACTGAACGAGGTGTTCATCCCGCTGCTGCAACGCCAGTTCCCGGAGATTATCGACTTCTACCTGCCACCCGAGGGCTGCTCCTACCGCCTGGCGATCGTCAGTATCCGCAAGCAGTACCCCGGGCATGCCAAGCGCGTGCTATTCGGTGTCTGGTCGTTCCTGCGCCAGTTCATGTACACCAAGTTCGTCATCGTCACCGACGATGACATCGACATCCGCGACTGGAAGGACGTCGTCTGGGCGATGGCCACGCGCATGGACCCGGTACGCGACACCACGCTGATCGAGAACACGCCAATCGACTACCTCGATTTTGCCTCGCCGGTCGCCGGTCTCGGCGGCAAAATGGGGATGGACGCCACGTCGAAGTGGCCCGGCGAGACGGACCGTGCGTGGGGCCGGCCGATCCGCATGGATGCCGCCGTACGTGAACGTGTCGACGCCCTGTGGGACGAACTCGGCATTTTCACCGACGGTGATGCCAATGGCTGAAGCGGACCGCGGGCTATACTGACCAGCCACGCCGCCGAACAGAATCAGGGACGAGCGATGCGCAGGATCATGGTCGTCAACCCCAAAGGCGGTTGCGGCAAAACCACATTGGCCACCAACCTCGCCGGCGCCTACGCCAGCCAGGGTGCGCGCGTGGTGCTGGCCGACTACGACCCGCAGGCCTCGAGCCTCGCCTGGCTGTCGGCACGCCCGAGTGACCGCGCCCGAATCGCCGGTGTGCCGGCGGTTCCCGGTAAAGAGCTGAAACTCCCGCGCGGCTGCGAGGTGCTGGTGATCGATGCCCCGGCCGGCATCACCGGCAAGCCGCTCAAGCAGTTGGCCCGGACGGCGCAGACCGTACTGGTACCGGTGCTGCCGTCGCCGATCGACATCCGTGCGGCGGCGCGCTTTCTCCAGGAGTTGCTGACACTCGGTCGCGTGACCAAGGACCGCCTGCGCGTCGGCGTCGTCGCCAACCGGGTGCGGACACGGACCCTGATCTATCAAACCCTCTACCACTTCCTGCGCTCGCTCGATGTCCCGTTCGTCACCAGCCTGCGCGACACCCAGAATTACATCCGTGCCGCCGACCGCGGCCTGAGTATCACCGAGATGGCGCCGTTCATGGTCGCCTACGATCGCGTCCAGTGGGAGCCGCTGTTCAACTGGCTCGACAGCGCCGCCAGCCTCCCGCGGCCGAAAAAAGGCTGACTTGCCACGACCGCGTCGACTGACCTGGGGCAATGTCCCGCGCCCCGCGCTTTCCTAGAGTGGCCCTCACTGAATACCCGAGGAGCGTCATGCCTCACACCATCCGGGCCGAGCCGAGCGGCCACCGCTTCGAGGCCACATCCGACGAGAGCCTGCTCGAGGCGGCTCAGCGCCAAGGCCTGATCCTGCCCTACGGCTGTCGGAACGGGGCCTGTGGCACCTGCAAGGGCAAGGTGATCTCGGGCCGGGTCGCTTACCCGGGCGAGGCGCCGGGAGGCATCGAACCGAGCGAGTCGGAAGACGGTTTCGCCCTGTTCTGCCAGGCGCGTGCGCGCAGCGACCTGACCGTCGAGGTCAGTGAAATCCAGGAGGCAGGGGAACTGCGACCGCAACGCCTGGCAGTGCGTGTACAGGCGCTTGAGCGGCTGGCCCACGACGTGATGCGGCTGTCGTTGCAGCTACCGCACGACCGGCGTCTGCAGTTTCTCGCCGGGCAGTACATCGAGATCATCACCCGTGAAGGACAGCGTCGCGCCTTCTCGCTGGCCAATGCCCCGCATGACGACGGTGCGCTGGAGCTGCACGTGCGTTACGTGGCCGGCGGCGATTTCACCGAGCACGTATTCGATGGCATGCGTGAAGGCGAAATAATGCAGATCGAAGGGCCGCACGGCAGCTTCACGCTGCGTGAGGAGTCATCCAACCCGATCGTTCTGGTCGCTGGTGGCACCGGGTTCGCGCCGGTCAAGGGGCTGCTCGAGCACGCCTTCCACCTCGGCATCCAGCGACCGCTGCACCTCTACTGGGGGGTGCGGGCGAAACGTGACCTCTACCTCGCGGCGCTGCCGGAAGTGTGGCGCGCGGCGCACCCGAATTTCTGTTTCACACCGGTACTGTCGGAACTACGTGCCGAGGATTCCTGGCCGGGGCGCCGTGGCCTGGTCCACGACGTCGTCGCCACTGACCACCCGGACACCTCGAGCCTCGACCTCTACGCCGCCGGTCCACCGGTGATGGTGCGCGCCGTGCGCGACGTCGTGGTCGCCCACGGCCTGCCAGTGGCGCGCTTCTACAGCGACCCGTTCGAGTGGGGTGCACCCAAAGAGAAGTAGTTGAGATTTACCCAGATGAGTGCGCGGTCAATTTTGACGCCGGATCGTGCCAGCTGAGTAGAATTTAAGGAACCTCTGATTAAGTCTGGACGAAGTAGATGGTGCTTCAGAATGTTCAGATTTGAGGCGCAAAA